>NZ_JAHBDB010000096.1:0-1800 GCF_019956105.1 Pseudomonas sp. BF-RE-25 | reverse complement strand
GCGAAGGGCGCGCCTCGGTATTACGCCTTACTAAGCAGTAGGGCTCACATCCCGCAACGGCTTGCCTTTCACCGGAGCATCACCGGCCACGTAGTAGCTGGCAGTGCTGCGCGGCAATGGCTTGCGACCACGGATCTTGTCGGCGATTTTCTCGGCGATCATGATCGTCGGTGCGTTCAGGTTGCCGGTGGTGATGATCGGCATGATCGAGGCATCGACCACACGCAGACCTTGCATGCCGTGCACGCGACCTTCGGCGTCAACCACGGCCATCTCGTCGGTGCCCATCTTGCACGAGCAGGACGGGTGGAACGCGGTTTCGGCGTGTTCGCGGATGAACTTGTCGAGCTGCTCATCGGTTTGCACTTCAATGCCCGGGCTGATTTCGCGGCCACGGAAAGCGTCCAGTGCAGGCTGTTGCATGATTTCACGGGTCAGGCGGATGCCGTCGCGGAATTCCTGCCAGTCCTGCTCGGTGGCCATGTAGTTGAACAGGATGCTCGGGTACTCGCGCGGATCCTTGGACTTGGCCTGGATGCGACCACGGCTCGGCGAACGCATGGAACCCATGTGCGCCTGGAAACCGTGCTCTTTCACACCGTTGCTGCCGTTGTAGTTAATCGCGACCGGCAGGAAGTGGTACTGGATGTTCGGCCATTCGAATTCCGGACGGGTGCGGATGAAACCGCCGGCTTCGAACTGGTTGCTGGCGCCGATGCCGGTGCCGTTGAACAGCCACTCGGCGCCGATGGCCGGCTGGTTGTGCAAGAGCAGCGACGGGTACAGCGAAACTGGCTGGGTGCAGGCGTATTGCAGGTACAGCTCGAGGTGATCCTGCAGGTTTTCGCCGACGCCTGGCAGGTCGTGGACCACCGGGATGTCGAGCTTGTTCAGCAGTTCGGCCGGGCCGACGCCGGAACGTTGCAGAATCTGCGGCGAAGCGATGGCGCCGGAGCACAGCAGCACTTCTTTGCGGGCGCGGACTTCAACGCGCTCTTCAGCGGCGCCGATCAGGTAACGCACGCCGATGGCACGCTTGCCTTCGAACAGTATCTTGTCGGTCAGGGCGTGAGTGACGATGGTGAGGGTCGAACGCTTTTTAGCAGTGTCCAGGTAGCCGCGAGCGGTGCTGGAGCGACGGCCTTTAGGCGTCACGGTGCGGTCCATCGGGCCGAAGCCTTCTTGCTGGTAACCGTTCAGGTCTTCGGTGCGCGGGTAACCGGCTTGCACGCCGGCTTCAACCATGGCGTGGAACAGCGGGTTGTTGCCGGCTTTCGGCGTGGTCACGCTGACCGGGCCTTCGCCACCGTGGTAGTCGTTCGGGCCGATGTCGCGGGTTTCGGCCTTGCGGAAGTACGGCAGGCAGTTCAGGTAGTCCCAGTCTTCCAGACCTGGCAGTTTGGCCCAGTTGTCGTAGTCCATCGCGTTGCCGCGGATGTAGCACATGCCGTTGATCAGCGAAGAACCGCCCAGGCCCTTGCCGCGACCGCATTCCATCCGGCGACCGTCCATGTGTGGCTCTGGATCGGTTTCGTACGCCCAGTTGTAGCGACGACCTTGCAGCGGGAACGCCAAGGCCGCTGGCATTTGCGTGCGGAAATCCATCCGGTAATCCGGGCCGCCTGCTTCGAGCAGCAGGACGGTGACGCCTTCGTCTTCAGTCAGACGGGTCGCCAGAGTGTTACCGGCCGAGCCGGCACCGATGATGATGTAATCGAATTCTTGGGACATTGAATGCACCCTCTTTGAAGTTGGTCAGGTCAGGCCTGGGCGAGTGCTGCGCACTCGATTCGCGGGCAA
>NZ_JAHBDB010000094.1:0-2231 GCF_019956105.1 Pseudomonas sp. BF-RE-25 | reverse complement strand
CGATTCTGGAAACCTGGTTCAGCGGCACCGAAGGCGGCAACGCCATCGCCGACGTTTTGTTCGGCGACTACAACCCGTCGGGCGGCTGGTGATAACAATAATGAACGAGCACTTTAAGACATGGCATTACTGACTGAACACGAACAACGCAAAGTCGCCGAGGCAATCGCCCGGGTCGAGCGCGACACCGACGCCGAGCTGGTGACGGTGCTTGCAGCCCGTGCCGACGACTATGCGTACATCCCGCTGCTATGGGCCAGCCTGCTGGCGCTGGTGGTGCCGGGTGTCGTGCATTATTTGACCGGCTGGCTGACCATGCACAGCCTGCTGCTGGTGCAATGGCTCACCTTCATTGTGCTGTGCCTGGTGTTCCGCATTCCGAAAGTCACCACGCACCTGATCCCACGCTCGGTGCGTCACTGGCGCGCCTCGAACCTGGCGCGCCGGCAGTTCCTGGAGCAAAACCTGCACCACACCGTCGGCAGCACCGGCATGCTGATTTTCGTTTGCGAGGCCGAGCGCTATGTGGAAATCCTGGTGGACGAAGGGATTTCCAAACGGCTGGACAACAAGAACTGGGACGCCATTGTGGCGGCGTTCACCCAGCAGGTGAAACAGGGGCAGACGTTGCAGGGTTTTGTGACGTGCGTGGAAGCGTGCGGTGAGCTGCTCAAGGTGCATGTGCCGGTGACCCACGTGCGCAATGAACTGCCGAACCGGTTGGTGGTTCTAGGCTGACGCATTCCCCTGTAGGAGCGAGCCTGCTCGCGAAAAACGTACAGGCTCCGCGTTGACCCAGACAGCACGCGTCATCGTTGACGACCATCGCGAGCAGGCTCGCTCCCACAGGGGAATGCGTTCACATGCTGAACCGTTCGGGAAATTACCCGTGCCCTCAATCCTTATCCCCCCTAAAATACCCGCCATTCCCGATTCGCTCCGCCCGAGGCCGTTTTTTCCATGTCCGTCACCGCCACTCCCGCCAGCCTCGCGCCGGATCACCATGCCCAGTTCATCGACCTGCTGCAAACCAGCCTCGACGCCAATGCCTTCATCAAACTGGTGCTGGCCAAGTACGTCGGCACCGAAGCGGATCTGCAACGGTTGATCATCAAGCAACTGACGGTCAAAGATCAGCCTTGCCTGTCCTTCGTCTACCGCTACAAAAACCGCGACATCACCAAGAACCTGCCGCTGGCTGAGGGCGTGGCGACCATCGCCGCGTTGCTGCCGGCCTCGTTCAAAAATGCGCATTTGTTATCGCTGACCGACGAAGCCCAGCTCGAATACAGCAAAAAGGGCAAGTCTTCGCTGTTCAAGAGCAAACCTCAGCAATTGCGCGAAGTGCCGTCCGCCGAGCACAACCGCGAGAAAAACCGCTTCCTCGATCTCAGCCGACCGTTCCTCGCCGACCTCGGTGTGACCAACAGCAAGCACGAGCTCATCCCGGCGATGTCGCGCAAGTGGAAGCAGATCAACAAGTTCATCGAAGTCTTCAGCCATGCCCTGACCACCTCGCCGCTGGCGCTGGACAAACCGGTGCGGGTCGCGGACTTCGGTTCGGGCAAGGGCTACCTGACGTTCGCGATCCACGACTATTTGCGCAACACCTTGAACGCCGAAGGCGAAGTGACCGGCGTCGAACTGCGTGAAGAAATGGTCAACCTGTGCAACGCCGCCGCCGCGAAGCTGGAACACCCGGGGCTGGTGTTCAAGTGCGGTGACGTGCGCAGTGTGGCGCCGAGCGAGCTGGACGTGATGATCGCGCTGCATGCCTGCGACATCGCCACTGATTATGCGATCCACACCGGCATTCGTTCCGGCGCGTCGATCATCATGTGCTCGCCGTGCTGCCACAAGCAGATCCGCCTGCAAATCCAGAGCCCGGCGCTGCTCAAGCCGATGCTGCAATACGGTTTGCACCTGGGTCAGCAAGCGGAAATGGTTACCGACAGTTTGCGTGCGTTGTTTCTTGAAGCCTGCGGTTACGAAACCAAGGTCTTCGAGTTCATCTCACTGGACCACACCAACAAGAACAAGATGATCCTGGCGGTCAAGCGCGCCGAGCCGGTGGACCCGGCGCAGTTGTTGGTGAAAATTCAGGAGCTGAAGGATTTCTACCACATCACCGAACATTGCCTGGAAACCCTGCTGCGCGCTGACAAATACCTCTGAAACACCTTGTAGGAGCCGGCTTTCCGGCGATGGCGATTTCACAGACGCCTTCGCCG
>NZ_JAHBDB010000093.1:0-3294 GCF_019956105.1 Pseudomonas sp. BF-RE-25 | reverse complement strand
CCCTCCCCCCCACCTTGGGGAACACGGTCATATTTATGTCATGTCAGGTCCGCAAGCTCGGACCTGTCCGCCAACAACAGGTTGATAACAACAAGGACGACCACATGCCCACACAAAACCCGCACCGCAACCTCGGTTTGTGCACCTCCAGCAAGGTCTACAACGCCCTGACCGAACTCAAGCACCTGGAAGGTCATCGCAGCGCCAAATTTCTTTCGCTGCTGGCCGAAAACCTTGTGCGAAAAGGCCTGCTCAACGAACAGGAAGTGGTCCATATGCTGGACCTGGTGGTCGACTGACCGACAGACGGTCATTTGCACCCGCTGCCGTCAATGTCGACTATCGAAAGCGATGATTGTTCGTTCGCGCAGCAGACCCGTAAGGTAGCTCCATAGATTGATGGAGGTACTTATGTCCCAGGTTCAAATCATGTCCGTTATTGGCAGCGCCGTTCCCGCCTCGCTTAGAGAGCTAGGATTGCTCGCCTGTTGGTATCTGGTCCAGGACGGTGAACAAATCAGCGGTCCGCTGCCATCGCTGACCGCCGCCAAGGCACTGTCACAGAGCTTCGACGCCGGCCGACTCAGCGCCTAAGGCAACTGCACCCGCGGTTTGGTTTCCATGAAAATCGCCCAGCTCGACATAAACAGCGCGGCGATCAACGGTCCGATGACAAAGCCATTGAGCCCGAAAATCGCCAGGCCGCCGAGGGTCGAGATGAGGATCAGATAGTCCGGCATCTTCGTGTCCTTGCCCACCAGGATCGGGCGCAGCACGTTGTCCACCAGGCCAATCACAAACACCCCGAACAGCCCCAGCACCACTCCCTGCCAGATCGCCCCGCTGAACAGGAAAAATGCGGCCACCGGCGCCCAGACAATCCCTGCGCCGACCGCTGGCAACAGCGACAGAAACGCCATCAACACCGCCCAGAGCAACGAGCTCGGGATGTCCAGAAACCAGAAAATAAAACCGCCCAATGCGCCTTGAGTGATCGCCACAAAAAGGTTGCCCTTCACCGTGGCGCGCACCACGCGGTTGAACTTGAGCTGCAAACGGCGCTTCTGGTGTTCTTCCAGCGGCACGGCGGCGCGCACTTTGCGCGCCAGTTCTGCACCGTCGCGCAAAAAGAAGAACAACAGGTACAGCATGATGAAAAAACCCACCACGAAATCAAACGTACCCTGACCGAAACTGAAGGCTTTGTTGGCGATGAACTCATTGCCCGTCACCGCACTCTTGATGATTTTCTCCCGCAGCCCCTCCAGCTCACCGATCCCGGCGCGATCGAGCAAGTGCTGGAAGTACGGAGGCAGGCTGTGTTTGAAATGCGTGATGTACCCCGCGATGTCCAGCTCGCCGCTTTCGATGCTCTTGTAAAGCGCCGCCCCTTCCTGGACCAGCAGAATACTGAGGACGATCACCGGCAGGATCGCAATGACCATGCAAATGCTCAATGTCAGCATTGACGTCAGGTTGCGCTCCCAACCGAACTTCAGTTGCAGTCGCCGCTGCAACGGCGCGAAGAGAATGCCGAGGATCACCGCCCAGAACACCGCGCCGTAGAACGGCAGCAAAATCCAGATAAACGCGGCGGTCACCAACCCCAGCAAAATCACCAGTGATTTGTCTTGTACCTTCTCTTCGTTCATGTCCGATCCATGTCAGTCCGCAGGGCACAGGCCCTTGTACCAAGAGCCGTCCTGATGCTTAGTCCGCCACGGTTCGCGCGAGTGCCATCCGTTTGTTCATCAAGCATAGATCCAGATCAATGAATGCCACGGGCATGCCGATTATCCTCGCCGGCTTTTGCGATCGACCCGCCCATGACCCTTTTCACACCTGAGCTGCTCGCCCCCGCCGGCACCCTGAAAAACATGCGTTATGCCTTCGCCTATGGCGCCGACGCGGTGTACGCCGGTCAGCCTCGCTACAGCCTGCGGGTGCGCAACAACGAGTTCGATCACGCCAACCTCGCGCTCGGCATTCGCGAGGCCCAGGCCCAGGGCAAGCGCTTTTACGTGGTGGTGAACATCGCCCCGCACAACGCCAAACTCAAAACCTTCCTCAAGGACCTGGAGCCGGTGATTGCCATGGCGCCGGACGCGCTGATCATGTCCGACCCAGGCCTGATCATGCTGGTGCGTCGGCACTTCCCGCAGATGCCGATCCACCTGTCGGTGCAAGCCAACACGGTCAACTGGGCGAGTGTCGAGTTCTGGCAACAACAAGGCTTGAGCCGGATCATCCTGTCGCGGGAACTGTCCCTGGAAGAAATCGCCGAAATCCGCCAGCAAGTGCCTGCCATGGAGCTGGAAGTGTTCGTCCACGGCGCGTTGTGCATGGCCTATTCCGGCCGCTGCCTGCTGTCGGGCTACATGAACAAACGCGATGCCAATCAGGGCAGTTGCACCAATGCCTGTCGCTGGAAGTACTCGGCGCAAGAAGCCACGGAAAATCTGCTCGGCGACATCGTGCAGACCTTCCAGCCCGAACCGACGCTGGGGATCGGCGCGCCCACCGATCAAGTGTTCCTGTTGCAGGAAGCCAACCGCCCCGACGAACTGATGCCGGCCTTCGAAGACGAACACGGCACCTACATCATGAACGCCAAGGACCTGCGCGCCGTACAGCACGTCGAGCGCCTGACGCAGATGGGCGTGCATTCGCTGAAAATCGAAGGCCGGACCAAATCTCACTTTTACTGCGCGCGCACCACTCAGGTTTACCGCCGGGCGATCGACGATGCGGTGGCCGGTCGCGACTTCGACCGGGGCCTGATGACCGATCTGGAATCCCTCGCCCAGCGCGGTTACACCGAAGGTTTTCTACGCCGTCACGTGCATGACGAATATCAGAATTATCAGAACGGCAGCTCAGTGTCGGAGCGACAGCAATTTGTCGGCGAATTGACCGGCGAGCGGCGTGACCGGCTGGCGGAAGTCAAAGTGAAGAACCGTTTTGGCCTGGGCGATCACATGGAACTGATGACGCCCAAGGGCAACTTCCACTTCGATTTGCATCAGTTGCAGAACGTCAAAGGCCAGCCCATCGATGTCGCGCCGGGGGATGGGCACACCGTGTACCTGCCGATTCCGGATGCGGTGGATTTGCGCTTCGGGTTGTTGATGCGGGATGTGCGCGAGATGTGATCTTCCAACCAATCCGCGAATCACCGCTATCTCGGGAAACGCCGCGCCCTCTGTAGGAGCCGGCTTGCTGGCGATGCGTGCGACGCGGTTCAATTGACAGACCGCGTCGCCTGGATCGCCAGCAAGCCGGCTCCTACAGGGG
>NZ_JAHBDB010000092.1:0-3345 GCF_019956105.1 Pseudomonas sp. BF-RE-25 | reverse complement strand
CTAGATCGTTCTTTAAAAATTTGGGTATGTGATAGAAAGATAGACTGGATAACACTTTCACTGGTGTTTATTCAGGCTAAGGTAAAATTTGTGAGTTTAATCGCGAATTTTCGGCGAATGTCGTCTTCACAGTATAACCAGATTGCTTGGGGTTATATGGTCAAGTGAAGAAGCGCATACGGTGGATGCCTTGGCAGTCAGAGGCGATGAAAGACGTGGTAGCCTGCGAAAAGCTTCGGGGAGTCGGCAAACAGACTTTGATCCGGAGATGTCTGAATGGGGGAACCCACCTAACATAAGTTAGGTATCTTAAGCTGAATACATAGGCTTAAGAAGCGAACCAGGGGAACTGAAACATCTAAGTACCCTGAGGAAAAGAAATCAACCGAGATTCCCTTAGTAGTGGCGAGCGAACGGGGACTAGCCCTTAAGTGGCTTTGAGATTAGCGGAACGCTCTGGAAAGTGCGGCCATAGTGGGTGATAGCCCTGTACGCGAAAATCTCTTAGTCATGAAATCGAGTAGGACGGAGCACGAGAAACTTTGTCTGAATATGGGGGGACCATCCTCCAAGGCTAAATACTACTGACTGACCGATAGTGAACTAGTACCGTGAGGGAAAGGCGAAAAGAACCCCGGAGAGGGGAGTGAAATAGATCCTGAAACCGTATGCGTACAAGCAGTGGGAGCCCACTTTGTTGGGTGACTGCGTACCTTTTGTATAATGGGTCAGCGACTTATTTTCAGTGGCGAGCTTAACCGAATAGGGGAGGCGTAGCGAAAGCGAGTCTTAATAGGGCGTCTAGTCGCTGGGAATAGACCCGAAACCGGGCGATCTATCCATGGGCAGGTTGAAGGTTGGGTAACACTAACTGGAGGACCGAACCGACTACCGTTGAAAAGTTAGCGGATGACCTGTGGATCGGAGTGAAAGGCTAATCAAGCTCGGAGATAGCTGGTTCTCCTCGAAAGCTATTTAGGTAGCGCCTCATGTATCACTGTAGGGGGTAGAGCACTGTTTCGGCTAGGGGGTCATCCCGACTTACCAAACCGATGCAAACTCCGAATACCTACAAGTGCCGAGCATGGGAGACACACGGCGGGTGCTAACGTCCGTCGTGAAAAGGGAAACAACCCAGACCGTCAGCTAAGGTCCCAAAGTTATGGTTAAGTGGGAAACGATGTGGGAAGGCTTAGACAGCTAGGAGGTTGGCTTAGAAGCAGCCACCCTTTAAAGAAAGCGTAATAGCTCACTAGTCGAGTCGGCCTGCGCGGAAGATGTAACGGGGCTCAAACCATACACCGAAGCTACGGGTATCATCTTCGGATGATGCGGTAGAGGAGCGTTCTGTAAGCCTGTGAAGGTGAGTTGAGAAGCTTGCTGGAGGTATCAGAAGTGCGAATGCTGACATGAGTAACGACAATGGGTGTGAAAAACACCCACGCCGAAAGACCAAGGTTTCCTGCGCAACGTTAATCGACGCAGGGTTAGTCGGTCCCTAAGGCGAGGCTGAAAAGCGTAGTCGATGGAAAACAGGTTAATATTCCTGTACTTCTGGTTATTGCGATGGAGGGACGGAGAAGGCTAGGCCAGCTTGGCGTTGGTTGTCCAAGTTTAAGGTGGTAGGCTGGAATCTTAGGTAAATCCGGGATTCTAAGGCCGAGAGCTGATGACGAGTGTTCTTTTAGAACACGAAGTGGTTGATGCCATGCTTCCAAGAAAAGCTTCTAAGCTTCAGGTAACCAGGAACCGTACCCCAAACCGACACAGGTGGTTGGGTAGAGAATACCAAGGCGCTTGAGAGAACTCGGGTGAAGGAACTAGGCAAAATGGCACCGTAACTTCGGGAGAAGGTGCGCCGGTGAGGGTGAAGGACTTGCTCCGTAAGCTCATGCCGGTCGAAGATACCAGGCCGCTGCGACTGTTTATTAAAAACACAGCACTCTGCAAACACGAAAGTGGACGTATAGGGTGTGACGCCTGCCCGGTGCCGGAAGGTTAATTGATGGGGTTAGCTAACGCGAAGCTCTTGATCGAAGCCCCGGTAAACGGCGGCCGTAACTATAACGGTCCTAAGGTAGCGAAATTCCTTGTCGGGTAAGTTCCGACCTGCACGAATGGCGTAACGATGGCGGCGCTGTCTCCACCCGAGACTCAGTGAAATTGAAATCGCTGTGAAGATGCAGTGTATCCGCGGCTAGACGGAAAGACCCCGTGAACCTTTACTATAGCTTTGCACTGGACTTTGAATTTGCTTGTGTAGGATAGGTGGGAGGCTTTGAAGCGTGGACGCCAGTTCGCGTGGAGCCATCCTTGAAATACCACCCTGGCAACTTTGAGGTTCTAACTCAGGTCCGTTATCCGGATCGAGGACAGTGTATGGTGGGTAGTTTGACTGGGGCGGTCTCCTCCTAAAGAGTAACGGAGGAGTACGAAGGTGCGCTCAGACCGGTCGGAAATCGGTCGTAGAGTATAAAGGCAAAAGCGCGCTTGACTGCGAGACAGACACGTCGAGCAGGTACGAAAGTAGGTCTTAGTGATCCGGTGGTTCTGTATGGAAGGGCCATCGCTCAACGGATAAAAGGTACTCCGGGGATAACAGGCTGATACCGCCCAAGAGTTCATATCGACGGCGGTGTTTGGCACCTCGATGTCGGCTCATCACATCCTGGGGCTGAAGCCGGTCCCAAGGGTATGGCTGTTCGCCATTTAAAGTGGTACGCGAGCTGGGTTTAGAACGTCGTGAGACAGTTCGGTCCCTATCTGCCGTGGACGTTTGAGATTTGAGAGGGGCTGCTCCTAGTACGAGAGGACCGGAGTGGACGAACCTCTGGTGTTCCGGTTGTCACGCCAGTGGCATTGCCGGGTAGCTATGTTCGGAATAGATAACCGCTGAAAGCATCTAAGCGGGAAACTAGCCTCAAGATGAGATCTCACTGGGACCTTGAGTCCCCTGAAGGGCCGTCGAAGACTACGACGTTGATAGGTTGGGTGTGTAAGCGCTGTGAGGCGTTGAGCTAACCAATACTAATTGCCCGTGAGGCTTGACCATATAACACCCAAGCAATTTGACTACTCGAAAGAGCATCAGATTGCGGTGTGTGAAGACGCAATGAACCGAAAGTTCGAGAAGCAAACACACAAACTATCGCATACCCAATTCGCTGGAACGTCGTAAGACGCGTCAGCTCAAGAATTTCTTGACGAC
Source organism: Pseudomonas sp. BF-RE-25 (assembly GCF_019956105.1). NCBI lineage: Bacteria > Pseudomonadati > Pseudomonadota > Gammaproteobacteria > Pseudomonadales > Pseudomonadaceae > Pseudomonas > Pseudomonas sp. BF-RE-25. The sequence continues at coordinate 137 of NZ_JAHBDB010000092.1, read as the reverse complement.
CATAGAGCATTGGAACCACCTGATCCCATCCCGAACTCAGCAGTGAAACGATGCATCGCCGATGGTAGTGTGGGGTTTCCCCATGTGAGAGTAGGTCATCGTCAAGATTAAATTCCGAAACCCCAATTGCGAAAGCA
>NZ_JAHBDB010000091.1:0-5526 GCF_019956105.1 Pseudomonas sp. BF-RE-25 | reverse complement strand
CACCGACGCTGGACAACTTCGCGTGCCGCAAAAAAGCGCCAAACGCGGAGATCCCGCAATTCGTGGTGGTGCTCGACACCTCGGGTTCAATGGATTTGAACATCAGGTCGGTAAAAGCCGATGAGGACTGGTTCTTCGGCAATGAGATGAACAAGTATCTGGACCCGAACCGCACCATGCAGATCTTCGCCAAACCCAGCCGCATGGACGTCGCCAAGGACTCGCTGGCCGGCATGATCAACGGGCTGGACCCGAAAATCGACACGCGCCTCATTACCTTCGCCGGCTGCGAACGCACACCGGACCAGGGCGTGTTCAAGTTTGGCGACCGGCCACGGCTGATCAACGGGATTCGAGGGCTGGTTCCCAACGACGGCACACCGCTGGCCGACAGCCTGGCTTACGCGGCAAGCACCGTCGACGGGCGCAATAACGATGCCGTGATCGTGATGTTCGTCGACGGTGAGGACGGTTGCCAGAAAGACGCTTGCGCGGTGTCCCGCCAAATCGCCAGGGAACAACCACGCCTGCGGGTCAACGTGGTGAAAATCGGTGCCGGTGGCCCGTCACGCTGCATTGCTGAAAACACCGGTGGCCGGGTTTACAACAGCACCAACGCGGCAGAACTGGCCAAGCAGTTGAAACTCGCAACCAAGGAAGTGTCGAGCAACGCCAAGTGTGATTGATCGGCAGATCTGAATATTGCGGTGCAGCCTTCGCGGGCAAGCCTCGCTCCTACAGGGGTCAACGCTGAACCTGTAGGAGCGAGGCTTGCCCGCGAAGGCGATTTCAAAGGCGACTCAACGAAACCGGTCAACCTCTTGGCGCAACTCCGCCGCCAGGCTCTCCAGCTCTTTGGCGGTCACCGCCAGGTTCGACACCACTTCCCGCTGCTCGCTGTTCGCCAGCGCAATGCTTTGCAGGTTGCTGCTGAGCAGGGTCGCGGTGCTGCTCTGCTCTTGGGTCGCGGTGGTGATCGCGGCGAACTGTTCACCGGCGGAACGGCTTTGCTCATCGATCCGCGCCAGTGCCGAGGCGACGTTGGCGTTACGCGACAAGCCTTCCTGCATCAAGACTTTGCCCTGTTCCATGGTGCTGATGGCATTGCCGGTTTCCTGCTGGATGCTCTGAATCATCCCGGAAATTTCGTCGGTGGCCTGGCGAGTGCGTGAAGCCAGGTTGCGCACTTCATCGGCCACCACCGCAAAACCACGGCCCTGCTCACCGGCACGCGCCGCTTCGATGGCCGCGTTGAGCGCCAGCAAGTTGGTTTGCTCGGCAATCGAGGTGATCACCCCGACAATGCCACCGATTTCCTGAGAACGCTGGCCCAGGGTGTTGATCACCGTGGCGGTGCTGTTAAGCGCGCCAGCAATTTGCTCCAGGGACGAGGACGCCTCACCCATCGATGTACGACCGATCTGGGTTTGCTGTGCGTTTTCCTGCGCCAGACGCTGAGTGCTGCCCATGTTGTCGGCAATGTTCAACGAGGTGGCGCTGAATTCTTCCACGGCACCAGCCATGCTGGTGATTTCGCCGGACTGCTGCTCCATGCCTTCATAGGCACCGCCAGACAAACCGGACAAGGCCTGGGCACGGCTGTTGACCTCTTGCGAGGCCCGGCGGATGTGCTCGACCATCGTCGACAGCGCTTGGCTCATCTGATTGAAGGCACGGGCCAGCTGACCGATTTCGTCGTTGCTCGACACGTTCAGGCGCACGCTCAGATCACCGGCGCCCAAGGCTTCGGCCTGCTGCACCAGATCGCCCAGCGGCGCGAGTTTGCTGCGCAGCAACCAGACGGCGGAGCCCACAGCGATCAACATCGCCAGCAAGCTGCCAATCGCCAATTGAATGCCGACGCTCCAGGTCACCGCGCTGATTTCGTCTTGCGGCATGCTCGCCACGACCGACCACGGGCCGTCCTGGAACGGCACGGAAACACTGTAGAAGTCTTCGGACGTGTCGCTCCAGAAACCGCCCTCGCTCGGGGTTTTCGCCAGGGCGGTGATGGCTGGAACGGCTTTATCCAGCGCTTCCACGCCGGCGATCGGTACCAGCCATTTGTTCTGCTCGTCGAGCAACGCCAGGGAACCGGTCTTGCCGATGCGGAATCGTTTGAGGTTTTCGAACTGGGCTTTCTGCGCGTCGGTGTAGTCGAAACCGACATACAGCACGGCAATGACCTTGCCGCCGCTGTCGCGTACCGGGGTGTACTGCGACATGTAGTAGCGTTCAAAAAGCAAAGACCGTCCGACGAAACTCTGCCCCGCCATCAAACGGGCGTAAGCCGGGTTCGCATGATCGAGAACAGTGCCAATGGCACGACTGCCATCCTGTTTGGTGACGTTGGTGCTGACCCGAATGAAGTCCTCGCCGCTGCGCACGAACACCGTGGCCACGCCGGCGGTCATCTGCTTGAACTCGTCCACTTCCTTGAAGTTGTTATTGAGCACTTCGCCGCCCAGTTGCAGGCCCGGAGTCTGGGTGCCCGCCACGTTCACCGGCGCATCCGGGTGCACGCTCAGCCCGCCACTGAAACGCTTTTCGAACAACCCCGCAAGGCGCAGGGTACTTTCACGCAACGTGCCGTGAAACGTACTCAACTGGTCGGCCAGTAACCGCGCCTCACTGGCCAGGTGCTCTTCGCGGGTGGCGAGGTTGGCCGTGTCCAGTGAACGCAGGGCAAACAGGGTACTGCCGCTGATGACAATCGCCAGGATAATGGCGAGCGCAAGGCCAAGCTGTGAGGCAATCCGAGCACGAGGTTGAGACATGACAGCTCCTGGCCGAGCGATCTGATCCTCCTTGATCGGCTACTCAGCATAATTTCTAATAATGGGGAATTACGTCGAACCTGCACGAAGGTTCCATCTGCAGATTTTCGGCGGCAAACCTGAATACTTGAGTAAATAGCCGGGATATGGCTCAAGGCCGCTATTTCAAGGGCTCTATCGATTCAGCACAAGTGTTCGACGTCCGGCAATTTCATCGCCCGGACTTCGCCTTGCAGGAAATCACTGAGGCGGCGCAAACGTTCACCTCCCGGGCGGGTTTTCGGCCAGACGAGGTAATAATTCTCACCACTGGCGACGGCGGTCGGCCACGGCAAACTCAGACGGCCCTGCGCCACATCTTCGGCCACCATCAACAGATCGCCCATCGACACGCCATAACCCCGGGCGGCGGCGATCATTCCCAGCTCCAGCGTATCGAACACCTGCCCGCCCTTGAGCGACACCTGATCCGTCAGCCCCATGCGCTCCAGCCAGTTGCGCCAGTCACGCCGGTCCGGCGTCGGGTGCAGCAGTTCGGCATGGGCCAGACGCGCGACGTCCCACGGTTGGTCCTTCAGAAGATTCGGCGCACCGACCGGAATCAGCTCCTCCGGGAACAGGAGACTCGCCTCCCAGTCCGGCGGAAAATGCCCATTGCTGAGGATCACGGCGCAGTCGAACGGCTCATGGTTGAAGTCCACTGAATCGACGTCCATCCAGGCGCTGGTCAGTTGCACTTCGTTGCCCGGTTGCAGATGGCGGAAACGGCTGAGCCGCGCCAACAACCAGCGCATGGTCAGGGTCGACGGCGCTTTCATGCGCAGGATGTCATCTTCAGCGCGCAAGGTATTGCAGGCCCGCTCAAGGGCGGTGAAGCCTTCGCGAATGCCCGGCAGGATCAGCCGCGCCGACTCGGTCAGTTGCAAATTGCGCCCGCTGCGATGAAACAGCCGACAGGCAAAATGCTCTTCAAGCGTACGAATATGCCGACTGACCGCACTCTGCGTAATCGACAACTCTTCAGCGGCACGGGTAAACGAGCTATGCCGCGCCGCCGCTTCAAATGCGCGAAGGGCATAAAGGGGAGGAAGACGACGGGACATACGGAAAGCTCCTATAGCGCAGTTTCGTCAACTTATCAGAAACTCCCCAGGATGAGTTTTAATCATGCCATCCATCCTTTTTATCCCTTTGTGCAAACCCCGCAGAGCGCCGAGAATCGACGCTTTCCTGTTCTCTTTGATAATCGGGCGTGATGACCATGCAGCATCCAGCACGTATTGAACTCTGGGCCATCCTGCGGCTGGCGGGGCCGTTGATTGCCTCGCAGTTGGCGCACATGCTGATGGTCCTCACCGACACCTTGATGATGGCGCGCCTGAGCCCCGAGGCATTGGCCGGCGGCGGACTCGGCGCGGCGACCTATTCGTTTGTGTCGATCTTTTGCATCGGCGTGATTGCGGCGGTCGGCACGTTGGTGGCAATCCGTCAGGGCGCGGGCGATATCGTTGGCGCGGCGCGGTTGACCCAGGCCGGGTTGTGGCTGGCGTGGTTGATGGCTTTGGTCGCCGGGTTGCTGCTGTGGAACCTCAAACCGGTGTTGCTGATGTTTGGCCAGACCGAAACCAACGTCCAGTCAGCCGGGCAGTTCCTGTTGATTTTGCCGTTCGCCTTGCCCGGCTACCTGAGCTTCATGGCCCTGCGCGGTTTCACCAGCGCGATTGGCCGGGCGACGCCGGTGATGGTCATCAGCCTCGGCGGCACGGTGGCCAACTTCGTGCTCAATTATGCGTTGATCACCGGGATGTTCGGCCTGCCGAAAATGGGCCTGGTGGGTATCGGTCTGGTCACGGCGATTGTCGCCAACCTGATGGCCGTGGCATTGGCGCTGCACATTCGGCGGCACCCGGCGTACGACGCCTATCCATTGCGCCAGGGCTTGTCGCGGCCAAACCGGCAGTACCTGAAGGAGTTGTGGCGCCTGGGTCTGCCGATTGGCGGCACCTACGCAGTGGAAGTCGGGCTGTTTGCCTTCGCCGCGCTGTGCATGGGCACCATGGGCAGTACGCAACTGGGCGCGCATCAGATCGCGCTGCAGATCGTCTCGGTGGCGTTCATGATTCCGGCGGGGCTTTCCTATGCGATCACCATGCGCATCGGCCAGCATTACGGCGCCGGGCAGTTGCTGGACGCGCGGCTTGCCGGGCGGGTCGGGATCGCCTTTGGCGCAGCGGCGATGCTCGGTTTCGCGATGGTCTTCTGGCTGTTGCCGAATCAGTTGATCGGCCTGTTTCTCGATCACAACGACCCCGCGTTCCGCGACGTCATCAACCTGGCGGTGAGCCTGCTGGCGGTGGCGGCTTGGTTCGAGCTGTTCGACGGTACGCAAACCATCGCCATGGGCTGCATTCGCGGACTCAAGGACGCCAAGACCACGTTCCTGGTCGGGTTGGGTTGCTACTGGCTGATTGGCGCGCCCGCCGCGTGGTGGATGGCGTTCCATTTGCACTGGGGGCCGACGGGTGTCTGGTGGGGCTTGGCGCTGGGCCTGGCATGCGCGGCGGTGAGCCTGACGCTGGCGTTCGAGTGGAAGATGAAGCGGATGATTCGGCGGGAGCCGACATCAGGGGCAAGTTTCCAGATCGCCCAACCCGACTGAAATCCCTTGTAGGAGCGAGCCTGCTCGCGATGGTGTGTCAGCCGACACTTTCTTAGCTGACACACCATCGCGAGCAGGCTCTGTCTCTTA
>NZ_JAHBDB010000090.1:0-5964 GCF_019956105.1 Pseudomonas sp. BF-RE-25 | reverse complement strand
ATCGCCATCGCCGGCAAGCCGGCTCCTACAGGGGAGGCAGTCAGACGCGGAATTGATCCATCAGGCTCTGTTGCTGATTCGCCAGGCTATTCAGCGACTGGCTCACCCGCGCCGATTCATTGGCCTGCCCCGACAGCGACTCGGTCACGTCCCGGATCGTCGCCACGTTGTTGTTGATCTCTTCCGCCACCGCGCTTTGCTCTTCCGCCGCTGAGGCAATCTGCAGGTTCATGTCGCTGATCACCGTTACTGCGTCGCCGATCTGGCGCAACGCCGTGACGGCCTGGCTGACTTGCTCGACACTGCCCTGAGCCTGGCGATGGCTGTTGTTCATCGACCCCACCACATCCTGCGTGCCGTTCTGCAACTGCTCGATCACCAGACGGGTTTCTTCAACCGACTCCTGCGTACGCCGCGCCAGGTTGCGCACTTCGTCGGCGACCACCGCAAAACCGCGTCCGGCCTCACCGGCACGGGCCGCTTCGATGGCGGCGTTGAGGGCCAGCAGGTTGGTCTGCTCGGCGATGGCGCGGATCACTTCCAGTACCGAGCCGATTTTCTCGCTGTTGGCCGCCAAGCCTTCGACCTGCACCATCGCTGCGCTCATATCGGCGGCGAGGTTGTCGATGCTGGTGGTGGTCTGGTCGATCACGGTCAAGCCACGGCGGGTGGCGTGATCGGCATCGCGCGCTGCTTGTGCCGCTTGTGCCGCGCTGCGGGCAACGTCCTGGGCGGTGGCGCTCATTTCGTGGGAAGCGGTCGCCACCTGATCGACCTGACGGTATTGCTGTTCCATGCCGGCGCTGGTCTGCGTGGCGATGGCGGAAGACTGGTCCGCCGTGCTGCGCGCGTCCTGTACCGAGCGTTTCACCTCGGCGATGATCGGCTGCAACTTGTCGAGGAAACGGTTGAACCAGCCGGCCAACTGGCCCAGCTCATCCTTTTTGTCGTAGGCCAGACGCCGGGTCAGGTCGCCTTCGCCGCTGGCGATGTCTTCGAGCATGTGCGCCACACCCAGAATCGGTTTGGTCACGCTGCGCGCCATCAGCCACACCAACAACAGGCCGATCAACGCGGCCAGCACGCCGAGGCCTAGTTCGACCAGTGTGCCGGCGGTATTGCTTTCATCGAGTTGTTTTTTCAGGGTTTCGGCGGGGCCGACCAGGACTTTTTCCGGCACATCGAGCAATACGCCCCACGATTTGCCATCGGGGATCGGCTGGAACGGCGACAGCACTTTCAACTGCTGGTTGCTGTGCAGGCTTGCGGTTTTGCTGCTGGCGGCGAGCAGGCGGATCAGTTCGGTGCCGTTGGTTTTATCCACAGCGTCCAGACGCTGGGCGAGTTTGCTGGCGTCCGGGCTGTAGCCGGCGAGCAAACCGGCCGGGCTGATGATGCTGACGTTGGTCTGGCCGTCATAAAGCTTCTTGCTCGCGCCCTGGCTGACGGCTTGCAGGCTGTTGAGGTTGATGTCCACCGACAGCGAGGCGATGACTTTGCCATTGACCATCAGCGGGAACACGATGCTGGTCATCAGCACGTTCTGGCCGTCGATCACATAGAAGTAGGGTTCGATCACGCAGGGCTTGAGCGAGGTGCGCGGGCAGGTGAACCAGGCGTTGGCGGGTTCACCGCTGGGGCCGGTGCTGGTGTCGGCCATGTCAGTTTCAGGCAGCGCCATCGACGTCACCTTGCCGGGGGTCGGTTGCGACCAGTACAGCGCGAAACGGCCCTTGTCGTTGCTGCCCAGCTCAGCCTGGCCGGCAAACAGTTCATCCTTGCCGTCCAGCGCATTGGCTTCGAACACCAGCGACAGGCCGAGCAATTCCGGGTTGGCTTGCAACGCAGACTTGACCTGGCGGGTCAGGTCTTCACGCAGGTCGAAGGCATCGAGAAAGCGCTTTTCGGCCTGATCGCGCAGGAACAACACCTGACGCGAGAAGCCGTGGCCATATTGATAGGCATCCATGAACTGCTGGCGAATGTTCAGCGCCTGGTTTTCGCCCTGGGACTCGATCCGGGCCTGGGCGGCTTCAGTGAGCATCTCCATGCTCGAGGCTTTCACCAGCTCGGAACTGTGCTCCATGCGATACAGCGAAAGACCTACCAGCAAGGTCACGATACCGGCGAGGCAAAGCCCGGCCAGCAGGGTGATTTTCCATTGAATGGAAAGTTGTCTGAGCGACATGGAGACGTCCTTATTCGATAAATATCTGAGACTTTGCACTGTAGCGGCCGAAAATCCGCTTTCTTTATGCCGTCCGACGAAATGGAATCATTATCACGAATCCTGTAGGAGCCAGCTTGCTGGCGATGGCGTCCGCCCAGTCAATAACGGGGGGACTGAACCACCGCCATCGCCGGCAAGCCGGCTCCTACAGGGGGCGATGTCGTTTTGGAAAGGGATGGCCTAGCTTGCGTTCGGGGCTGCTGGCTTTGACAAGGCGGTGATGGTCCGGCACAGTGCGCGCCCTCTAATAAAACCCATTCCTTATCCCGCTGGCGGCTCTTCGCAGACTGCCGGCCGGGCTCATTTCGCTTGCCCTGAGGTAACGATGATTAATGCTGTAATTGCCGCGGTCGGCATCATGCTGATTCTCAGCCTGTCCCGCGTGCACGTGGTGATCGCGCTGATTATCGGCGCGCTGGTGGGTGGTTTGACCGGTGGCCTGGGCATCGACGCCACCTTGAAAGCCTTCAACAGCGGTCTCGGCGGCGGGGCGACGGTGGCCTTGTCTTATGCCTTGCTCGGCGCCTTCGCGGTGGCGATTGCCAAGTCCGGCCTGGCCCATGCGCTGGCCGACAAAGCCCTGGCCATGGTTGACCGCCAGCACGCCAACGGTGGCGGTTCGGTGAAGTGGCTGCTGATCGGCCTGCTGTGGGTGGTGGCCATCGCTTCACAGAATATTCTGCCGATACATATCGCTTTCATTCCGTTGCTGGTGCCGCCGCTGTTGTATGTGCTGACCAAGCTGCAACTGGATCGGCGGTTGATCGCCTGCGTCATGACCTTTGGCCTGATCACCCCGTACATGTTCCTGCCAGTGGGCTTCGGCAACATTTTCCTCAATGAAATCCTGCTGGCCAACGTGGCCCGCAGCGGCGTCGATATCAGCGGCATCAACGTCACCCATGCCATGGGCATTCCGGCGCTGGGCATGGTGGTGGGGCTTGCGGCAGCCTTTATCAGCTACCGCAAGAAGCGCGTCTACGACCTGGAAAAGATCGAACAGGTCGAGCAGGTCGCGGTGCAGTACAACCCGCTGAGCCTGATGGTTGCGGGTGTGGCGATTGCGGCGGCGTTCATTATTCAGTTGCTGCTGGACTCGATGATTATCGGTGCATTGGCAGGCTTTTTGATCTTCTCGGTGTCGGGCATTGTGAAATGGCGCGACACCGATGATCTGTTCACCGAAGGCATGAAGATGATGGCGATGATCGGTTTCATCATGATCGCCGCCTCGGGGTTTGCCGAAGTGATGAAAGCCACCGGTCAGGTGCAGACGCTGGTTGAAGCGTCGGCGTCGTGGATCGGCCACAGTAAAGGCATCGGTGCGCTGCTGATGCTGCTGGTCGGTCTGCTGGTGACCATGGGCATCGGTTCGTCGTTTTCCACCGTGCCGATTCTGGCAGCGATTTTCGTGCCGCTGTGCGTGCAACTGGGGTTCAGCCCGATCGCCATCGTCTGCATCGTCGGCACCGCCGGCGCGCTGGGCGACGCCGGTTCGCCTGCTTCCGACTCGACGCTCGGCCCGACCTCCGGCCTGAACATCGACGGTCAGCATCACCACATCTGGGACACCGTGGTCCCGACCTTCCTGCATTACAACCTGCCGCTGCTGGCGTTCGGCTGGGTGGCCGCGATGGTCCTCTGAACGAAGACCCCCTGTGGGAGCGAGCCTGCTCGCGATAGCGGTCTGTCTGTCACATAGATGTTGGATATGCTGCCCTCATCGCGAGCAGGCTCACTCCTACAGGGGACCTCATTGCCCCTCCAGCTCAACTTTTGACCCGGCGTGCCGTTAAAGCCTTTAACCACGCCAATAAAACCAAAAGAGTGAACCGTCATGCGCATGAGCCTGAAGGCTAAAGTCCTGTCCCTTGCCGTCCTCCCGGTGTTGCTCTTTGCGCTGGTCATCAGCCTGACCACGTTGTTCGTTCTGCAGGAACAGGCCCGCAAGGAGGTCGAGGAGACGCGTCAGCGCCTGCTCAGCGACGCCAAGGCCACCCTGCAAAGTTACGTCGCCGTGGCCATGACTGCGATCAAACCGCTCTACGAGGCCGCCGCCCCTGGCGATGACGCGGCGCGGGCCCAGGTGATCAAATTGCTGTCGAGCATCAGCTACGGCAAGGAAGGCTACTTCTTCGGCTACGACTCCAACACCGTGCGCCTGTTCAAGGCCAACAGCCCCGAAGGCGTGGGCCAGAGCTTCAAGGATAACCGCGATCCAAACGGCGTCTACGTCAACCGCGACCTGGTGAAAGTCGCCAAAGACGGCACTCACTACCTGCAATACAGCTCGCCATTGCCTGGCAATACCAAGGTGCTGGTGCCGAAACTCGGTTACACCGAATACCTGCCGAAGTGGGACATGGCGGTCGGCACCTCGGTCAACCTTGACGGTATCGAGGCGCAGGTGGCGGTGGTTGAGGCCAAGGTTCAAGACCGGATGGAAGGCGTGTTGCTGAGCATCATCGGCATCGCCGCCGTCGTGCTGCTGCTGATTGCCGCCGCCGGCATGCTGCTGGCCAACACCATTCTGCGTCCGCTGAACCTGATGAAAGCCAACCTCGACGACATCGCGGCGGGCGAGGGCGACCTGACCCGGCGCCTGACCATCACCAGCCAGGATGAACTCGGCCAACTCGCCGGCTCGTTCAACCGGTTCGTCGACAAGATCCACGGCCTGGTGCGCCAGATTACCGAAATGACCTCGCAATTGACCGGGCTGGTGAACCAGGTTTCCGATCAGGCCCAGCGTTCGGATCAGGCGATGGAGCGTCAACGTCACGAGACCGATCAGGTGGCCACGGCGATCAACGAAATGTCGGCCGCCGCGCAAGAAGTGGCGAAAAGCGCACAAAACGCCGCAGTGGCCGCGCAGCAGACCGACGAAGAAGGCCAGACGGCCAAGCGTGTGGTGGCCGGCAGCATCGTCAAGATTCATGCGTTGGTCGACGATATTCGCAGCAGCGGCGTGTCCCTCGACAGCCTGCAGAAGGACGTGTCATCGATTGTCAGCGTGCTCGGGGTGATCCGTTCGATTGCCGAGCAGACCAACCTGTTGGCGCTCAACGCCGCCATTGAAGCGGCCCGTGCCGGTGAGGCCGGTCGCGGATTTGCGGTGGTGGCCGACGAAGTCCGTGCGCTGGCCAGCCGCACGCAAATCAGCACCCAGGAAATCCAGGGCATGATCGACCGCTTGCAGGCCGGCACTCAGTCGGCGGTGGAAGCGATGCGCCGCTCCAGCGAGGCCGGCGACGGTACGTCCATGCAGGCCAACGAAGCCGGCGCCTCGCTGGACACCATGGCTCAACTGATCGGCACCATCAACTCGATGAACGCGCAGATCGCCAGCGCCGCCGAGGAGCAGACCGCCGTGGCCGAAGAGATCAACCGCAGCGTGCATCAGATCGCGGTGGCCGTGGACAACGTGGCCGGCGAAACCCAACTCGGCGCCCAGACGTCCCGCAGCCTGGCTGATCTTGGCCAGCGCCTCGGCACTCTGGTCGGCCAGTTCCGCATCTGACCCCCACCTTGTAGGAGCCGGCTTGCCGGCGATGGCTGCGCGTCAGTCAACATTGATGTCGACTGACACAACACCCCTTTGTAGGAGCCGGCTTGCTGGCGATAGCGGCATGTCAGCCAGCATTGATGTCGACTGACACAACACCCCTTTGTAGGAGCCGGCTTGCCGGCGATGGCGATATGTCAGTCAACATTGATGGCGCCTGACACAACGC
>NZ_JAHBDB010000089.1:0-6180 GCF_019956105.1 Pseudomonas sp. BF-RE-25 | reverse complement strand
GACCCACCGCCTTCGCGAGCAAGCCCGCTCCCACAGGTTCCCGGTTTCATTCGGTTAAATCTTCAGCGTTCGATGATTGCGGTGACGCCCTGCCCGCCCGCCGCACAAATCGAGATCAACCCCCGGCCCTTGCCGGCAGCGTCGAGCAGCTTGGCCAGATTGGCGACAATGCGCCCGCCCGTCGCTGCAAACGGATGCCCTGCCGCCAGTGAACTGCCTTTGACGTTTAGCCGGCTGCGGTCGATGGAGCCCAGTGGCGCGTCGAGGCCGAGGCGGGTTTTGCAGTACTCGGGGTCTTCCCAGGCCTTCAAGGTGCAGAGCACTTGTGCGGCGAAGGCTTCGTGGATTTCGTAGTAATCGAAGTCCTGCAAGGTCAGGCCATTGCGCGCCAGCAAACGCGGGACCGCGTACACCGGCGCCATCAACAGCCCTTCGGCACCGTTGACGAAATCCACCGCCGCCGCCTCGCCATCGCGCAAATACGCAAGGATCGGCAAGCCGCGTTCCTTCGCCCATTCTTCGCTGCCCAGCAGCACCAGCGACGCGCCGTCGGTGAGCGGCGTCGAGTTGCCGGCGGTCAGCGTGCCTTTGGCGCTTTTCTCGAACGCCGGTTTCAGCGGCGCAAGTTTTTCCAGGGTCAGGTCCGGGCGCAGGTTGTTGTCGCGGGTCAGGCCGAGGAATGGCGTCATCAGGTCGTTGTGCCAGCCTTCGGTGTAGGAGGCCGCCATTTTCTGATGACTTTCCAGCGCCAGTTGATCCTGCTCGGCGCGCGCAATGTTCCAGGTCTGCGCCATCAGTTCGCAGTGTTCGCCCATCGACAGGCCGGTGCGGGGTTCGCCGTTGCGCGGAAATTCCGGGACGAGATGACCCGGTCGCAGCTGCAAAAAAGTTTTCAGTTTGTCGGCCGTAGTCTTGGCGCGGTTGGCTTGCAGGAGGATTTTGCGCAAACCTTCGTTGATGCCGATGGGCGCGTCGGACGTGGTGTCGACGCCGCCGGCAATGCCGCACTCGATCTGGCCCAGGGCGATTTTATTCGCCACCAGCAACGCCGCTTCCAGACCGGTGCCGCACGCTTGCTGGATGTCATAGGCCGGCGTGGTCGGCGACAGTCGGGAGCCGAGCACGCATTCGCGGGTCAGGTTGAAGTCCCGGGAATGCTTGAGCACTGCGCCCGCCGCCACTTCGCCCATGCGCAAACCGTGCAGGTTGAAACGCTCGATCAGGCCTTCGAGTGCGGCGGTGAGCATCGCCTGGTTACTCGCGGTGGCGTACGGCCCGTTGGAGCGTGCGAAGGGAATCCGGTTACCGCCGATGATCGCGACGCGGCGCAGCTGAGTCATGAAAAAGCTCCTGATGAAAATCCAAATACCAACACCAACCCCTGTAGGAGCCAGCTTGCTGGCGATAGCGTCCGTTCAGGCAATGAAGGTGTCGACTGGACGGACGCCATCGCCAGCAAGCCGGCTCCTACAGGGATTGCATCGCTACAAAATCCCGGGATAAAACCAATCTGCAATGTCCAAGCGTAGGCCTGATCTCGTGGATCGAACGACTGATTGCCATTCGTGGTCCACACTTTGAACCCCAGCTGCTGGAGCGCGTTCCATGTCTGACCGCTATATCGACTTCGCCAATTCATCCATCGGCCATCGTCTGGTCGGGGCCTTGGGGCTGCCGTCGCCGGTTCGGCTGGAACGCTGGCAGGCGGGCCGGCTTCGGCCTGTCGAGGGGGCGCTGCTGATCGGCGGCGGGCCGCTGGCGGAAAAAGTCAGCGCCTTCGCCAACCGCCTGACCGATGCGATTTACAGCTACGGCAGCGAACCTTCGATCGCCACCGCGTGGATTCCCGGCCACGGCCCGAAACTCAAGGCGGTGGTGTTCGACGCCAGTCATCTGGTGCAAACCGATCAGCTCAAGCAACTGCGCGAGTTCTTTCAGCCGCTGATGAAAAACCTCGATCACTGTGCGCACCGGGTCATTCTCGGGCGCGCGCCGCAGACGTTAAGCGATCCGTTTGCCGCCAGCGCCCAGCGCGCCCTGGAAGGCTTCAGTCGTTCGCTGGCCAAGGAACTGCGCAGTGGCGGCACCTTGCAACTGGTCCACGTCGGCGAAGGTGCCGAGGATCAACTGGAAGGCCCGCTGCGGTTTTTCCTTTCGCCCAAAAGTGCGTTCGTCTCCGGGCAAGTGATTCACCTGAACCCCTGCGCCACGCCAGTGACGGACTGGACGCGTCCGTTGTCGGGACGCAAGGCGCTGGTCACCGGCGCGGCGCGCGGCATCGGTGCATCGATTGCCGAAACCCTGGCCCGTGACGGCGCCGACGTGATCCTGCTCGACGTGCCACCGGCGAAAACCGATCTCGACGCCCTCGCCGCACGCCTCGGCGGACGCAGCATCACCCTGGACATCTGCGCCGAAGACGCCGCCACGCAGTTGATCGAGCAGTTGCCTGACGGCGTCGATATCGTGGTGCACAACGCCGGCATCACCCGCGATAAAACCCTGGCCAACATGACCCCGGAATTCTGGGATGCGGTGCTCGCGGTCAATCTCAATGCACCGCAAGTGCTGACCAAGGCTCTGCTCGACAGCGGCACCCTGCACGATAACGGCCGCGTGATTTTGCTGGCGTCCATCAGCGGCATCGCCGGCAATCGCGGGCAAACCAATTACGCGGCGAGCAAGGCGGGTTTGATCGGTCTGGCCCAAGCCTGGGCGCCGTTGCTCAATGAGCGGGGCATCAGCATCAACGCGGTGGCACCGGGATTCATCGAAACGCAAATGACCGCACACATTCCCTTCGGCTTGCGTGAGGCCGGCCGGCGCATGAGTTCGCTGGGCCAGGGCGGCTTGCCGCAGGACGTTGCCGAAGCGGTGGCCTGGCTGGCGCAACCTGGCACCGGCGCGTTCACCGGGCAAGCGCTGCGGGTCTGCGGGCAAAGTGTCTTGGGGGCTTAGCGATGATCACCGATTGGCACACACTCAACCGCGAACCGAGCCTGCCAGGGTTGTATGTGCAGGCCGCTACGCGCCGCAAGATCACCGGCACCACGCTGCCCGATGCGGGTTTGCGTTGCTGGGTCGATGTTGACCCGAAACGCCTGGCGGCCTATCGCAACGTCTGCGGGTTTGCCGACAACGGTTTGTTGCCGCCGACTTATCCACACATCCTGGCGTTCGCGCTGCAGATGCAACTGCTGACCGCCAGGGATTTTCCGTTTCCGCTGCTGGGGTTGATTCACCTGAGCAACCGCATTCGCGTCTTGCGGCCCATGGGCGGCGTGAACCGCGCGCGCATCAGCGTGCAGGTGCAGAATCTGCAACCCCATGCGAAGGGGGCGACGTTCGAGCTGCTGACAACGCTCGATGATCAGTTGGGGCCGTTGTGGGAGGCTGAAAGCCGGATGCTCTGTCGCGGGGTCAAACTCGAAGGCGAACCGGCCGAGGAAGTGCTGGCCCCGACGTTGCCGTTGAGCGAAGTCACCCGCTGGAAAGCGCCGGCGGACATCGGTCGGCAATACGCCAAAGTGTCCGGCGACTACAACCCGATCCACCTGAGTGCGGTGAGCGCCAAACTGTTCGGCTTCCCGACGGCCATTGCCCATGGGTTATGGAACAAGGCGCGAACGCTGGCTGCGCTTGCCGATCATTTGCCCACGGCAAACGTCGAGATTGCCGTGCAGTTTCGCAAACCGGTACGCCTGCCCGGTGAGGTGACACTGCTCGCCAGTGCGGCGGGGTCCAGTGGAGATTTCCAGCTGCTGGGTGCAGGTGATCTGGAGCACATGGCCGGACATTGGCGACCGGTTGCCTGATCGTTCGCATCAGCCAGATCAGCAGGACAAAGCTCTGCAACCGGTAAAAAACGTCCGTTTTGGCTGAATGATTCTATGCTGACATTACATAGTGATAGTCAGGGTAGACGCACTCATGAAAACAAACCTCCCCCGCAAGCAAACAAGTGCCGTAGCCACCACGGATCGGAGCCGGCAACTGGACAGGATTCCCGCCGCGCTGTATTTTGATGCCGCCACCGACGCCATCGCCCGTTCGAGCGTGCAATTTTGAGTTCCGGGGACAAGCTGTTCGGGCGCTTGCTCAACCGTAATCCGCCGCCACCGGAAATCCCCAAGGCCCTGAGCACGCCAGGTGTCGGCTTACAGATGCGCCTGGACGCCGAAGGCCGGGTCATTCATCTGGCTGGCCCGCTGCGCCATGGCCTGGCCCAGCAGCACCCCGCCGCGCAGGCGCCGCTTCTACACGATTACCTCATGCCGCACAGCAGCCTCGCCGTCCAAGGCACACCGGCCGACTGGCAAGGACAAAGTCTGGATCTGGACTTTTTCAGCCTCAGCGGGCAACCCTTGCACCTGCGCGGCTGGGTGCAGCCGTTGGCCGATGCCTGGCTGTTGCAGTTACTGGACATCGGCGATTTGTTGTACGAACGCCGGCAAGCGCGCAGCCGCGAACTCTGCCAGTTGCTCGCGACACAGATCGGTGATCAGTTGCGCCTGTGCAGCCTGGCGCGCCTGCCCGACGTACTGCTGGAACAACTGCAACATCTGGCGCGGCGTTTTCAAATCCCGTGCATGGCCGTGGCGTTGCTGGATGAACAGGAAGACGGTTGGCAGATCCATCAACATTACGCGGCCTTTGATGCGCCCCGGCTGTGGCAAAACGGTCAACGCCTGGGCACCGGGCTCGACAGTTTGAACGGCTCCGCCCCGCAGCATTTGACCCTCGGCGAGCACCCGCGCCTGCACAGCCTCTTCGGTAATGCCGAAGGGCTTGCGGTGCCTTACCACGATGCGCAAGGCGTGGTCGCGTGGTTGCTCTGTGGTTTTTACCCGGTGCAACAACGTGCACCCGACGTCGGAGAGCGCGACTGGCTGCAGCTCGCCGCCGCGCTCGCCGGGCCATTGCTGGAGCGTTTGCGTGAGCATCAGCATCATCTGCAACTGGAGCGACTGGAATCGCTGCAAGCCTTGCTCGGCAGCGGATGGTGGGAAATTTTCAGCGACAGCGCCGAGGTGCAATTGGCGTCGTCGCTGGCCAACACACTGAACCTGATCAGCACACGCATGCCCCTGCACGCCTGGCTCGAGCAGGTCCACCCTGCCGACCGCAAAGCGTTGCGCAGTCGTCTGCAAGACTTGCAGGACGACGGCACACCTTTATTGCTCTGCGTGCGCCTGCATCACCCCGACACGCCGACCTGGTATCGCCTGCAAGGCCAAGCCATGGGCGTCGGCAAAGACCGGCGGCTGGTGGGTTTCATGCTCGACATCAGCGACATCAAAAACCAGCAAC
The DNA here is from genome assembly GCF_019956105.1 of Pseudomonas sp. BF-RE-25. Lineage (NCBI taxonomy): Bacteria > Pseudomonadati > Pseudomonadota > Gammaproteobacteria > Pseudomonadales > Pseudomonadaceae > Pseudomonas > Pseudomonas sp. BF-RE-25. Next base: position 870 of record NZ_JAHBDB010000089.1, on the reverse strand, counting down.
AGGACGCCGCGACGGCCCAGAGCGCGAAAATGGCCACCCTTGGCGAAATGGCCACGGGCCTGGCGCATGAAATCAGCCAGCCGCTGAACGTGATGCGTCTGGCCATCGTCAACGTGCTCAAGCGCCTGGACAACGGTGAAGTGCAGGTCGACTACCTGATCGACAAACTCAACCGCATCGATGCCCAGGTCCAGCGTGCGGCGCGGGTGGTCGATCACATGCGAGTGTTCGGCCGCCGCTCGGAGGCCGAGCAGCATCCCTTCAATCCGGTTGACGCCATCGGGGGCACGCTGTCGCTGCTGGCCGAGGAGTTGCGAGGCAAAGGCGTCGAGCTCAGGGTCAGCGAGACTGGTTTCCAGGTTCAGGTGCGTGGCAATGTCGATCAGCTGGAACAGGTGCTGATTAACCTGATGGTCAACGCGCGGGATGCATTGCTGAGCAAATGCGAAACGGATGGGGATTTCAAACCGTGGATTTCGCTGCACACCGAACGTGACGAACATTCAGTGCGACTGTGGGTCGAGGACAACGGTGGCGGTATCGATCCGCAGTTGCTGGAGCGGATTTTCGAACCGTTTTTCACCACTAAACCGGTGGGTGTGGGTACGGGGCTGGGGTTGTCGGTGAGCGTTGGCATCGTCGAGAACATGGGGGGAACACTGCGTGCGAGCAACTCGGCCGAGGGTGCTCAGTTCTGTATTGAGTTGCCGATTGCAGTGGACGATCGGATCACCGGATAGGCTTTGTCTTTCTGGCCAGGCAAATAAAAACCTGTAGGAGCCGGCTTGCCGGCGATGGCGATGGCGATGCCAAATTCAACATAGATGTCTGTCTCTTATACCCATCTGACGCTGCCGACGATACCCCTTT
>NZ_JAHBDB010000097.1:0-143040 GCF_019956105.1 Pseudomonas sp. BF-RE-25 | reverse complement strand
GGTTCAGTCAATAAATGTATTGGCTGACCCACCGCCATCGCCAGCAAGCCGGCTCCTACAAGGTTGCGTTGGAAAGCCCCCTGCATCAGCGTCTGCCCAGTCCTCACCGAAGCGGCGCTGCGTCTGATCAAACTCGGTACCACCGGTCGGCGGAAATCCGGGTAACTGGCCATTCATCAGCTAGTCTCTGATGCGCAAACGCCGACATGAGCGTATGATTCGCGACCCTTCGGCGATCCCTTCGCCCGAGTACAAGCTTTCAACGCTTCAGGACGCTCAATTCAGAGCCGCCTGAACAGACCACACCGGGAGGTGCCCAGATGAGTATCAACGACCAGAAAGACGACCAGGAAATCGGCCCAGCAGGCGAGAAACTGCAGAAAGTCCTCGCCCGTATCGGCGTCGGCTCGCGCCGTGACGTAGAAGCCTGGATCAGCCACGGCCGCATCAAGGTCAACGGCAAAGACGCCACCCTCGGGCAGCGCGTCGACATGCACGACGCCATCACCATCGATGGCAAGGTGATCAAGCGCGAAGAAGCCGCCGAGTCGGTACGCCGCGTGATCATGTACAACAAGCCCGACGGTGAAATCTGCACCCGCCTTGACCCGGAAGGCCGCCCAACCGTTTTCGACAAGATGCCACGGCCCAAAGAAGGTCGCTGGATCAACATCGGCCGTCTGGACATCAACACCACCGGCCTGCTGATGTTCACCACCGACGGTGAACTGGCCAACCGCCTGATGCACCCTTCCTACGAAATGGACCGTGAATACGCGGTACGTGTGCGTGGCGAAGTCGATGACGAGATGATCGAGCGTCTGAAGGCAGGCGTCGTCCTTGAAGACGGCCCGGCCAAGTTCACCGACATCAAGCAAGCGCCAGGTGGCGAAGGTTTCAACCACTGGTACCACTGCGTGGTGATGGAAGGTCGCAACCGCGAAGTTCGTCGTCTGTGGGAATCCCAGGGCCTGGTGGTCAGCCGTCTGAAGCGCGTGCGTTTCGGTCCGGTGTTCCTCAACTCCGACCTGCCGATGGGTCGCTGGCGCGAAATGAGCCAGTACGAAGTCGACATTCTGAGTGCGGAAGTGGGTCTGACGCCTGTGGCCATGCCGCAGATGAATGCCAAGAGCAAAGACAAGCTCGACCGTATGCAGCGTAAATCGTCGCGTCCGATGGGCAAGACCGAGCGCGTGCGTTCGTTGCGTCCTGCCATCGGTAACCAGTCCGCTGCTACACCGCGCGATACCCGTGAACCGCATATCGAAGGCGAGCGTCCAGCCCGCAAGCCAGCAGCGCCACGCGCCGACGGCGAGCGTGGTCCACGCACGCCGCGTCCGGCCAACGGTCGCACTGAACGTGGCGAAGGCCGCGGTGCACCTGCGGGTCGTGGTGAGTCAGGTCGCGGTACGCCAGTGGCGGATCGTCCATCGGACACCAAGCGCCCGGCCAAGCCAGCGCCAAAACGTCCGGGGATCAAGCTGGTCGAGGGTGACAAACCATCGGGCAAGCGCCGCGGCGCGCCAGCCGGTTCGGGCCAGCGTCCGGGCTTCGGTCGTCGCAAGCCTGAGTAAGGGCTGAGCGGCAGATGAAAAACGCCAACCTTCGGGTTGGCGTTTTTTTTGGCCTGACTTTGGCTCTGTGTCGTTGTTGAGGACCTCATCGCGAGCAGGCTCGCTCCCACAGGGGGGGGGCGAGTACTTTCCGAAACATGCGATCAAATGTGGGAGCGAGCCTGCTCGCGAAGGGGCCTGTCGCAGCGCTGCACTATCCATGTTGGAGTGTCGGCGTTACGGCATGTAACGAAAAATTGACGAAGCCCACTGATTGGCCAAATGAAATCGTCGCCACCTGAGCACTGTAAGAAAATACTTACACCCACAACACGCCCGAACGCTTTCCCATCCTCTAGCCCGCTTGTTTCAGGGGCTCCAGAAGGGTGTCATGCGCCCCATGCCTGTCGTGCAGGTGCATAACAAAAAGGAGGCGCAATGTACGCCGTGACTCATCTCCATCTCTCCCCGTGGGGCGGTTTTCCTATCGCTCACGCCGACGATCCGCAAAGGTCTGACTCTCTTTTTGCAGCCGCCCGAAACCCTCGGGGCGGACACAGGCAATCCCGGCAACCGACGCGCTGATCCAGCGGTGTCTGGCAGCAGGGGGTTAGCGGTGTACAATGCGCCGCGTTTTACCTGTGACCTCCTGCGCACCTGCGCAAACCTCAAGGCTATCCGCCTTGTTCACTCCGCCGCGTCACGAGCGTGTCGGGTTCGATTTCGTCACAGATAAAAACAAACAGGTGACGCATGACCGTTGTAAATACGCTGAACTCCTGGTGCCTGCGCTGGGGTTTGATCGGCGCTGCTTAAAGTCGCAACCGAGCAGCAACGTCTATTGAACATCATCAAACCTTGCGTGAGACCCTTTTCATGAGTGGACAAAACTCGCATTCAGGCGAGCTGAAACGCGGCCTGAAGAATCGTCATATTCAACTGATCGCCCTCGGTGGCGCGATTGGTACCGGCCTGTTCCTCGGCTCGGCCGGTGTACTGAAATCCGCTGGCCCGTCGATGATCCTCGGCTACGCCATCTGCGGCTTCATTGCCTTCATGATCATGCGCCAGCTCGGCGAAATGATCGTCGAAGAGCCGGTGGCCGGTTCCTTCAGCCACTTCGCGCACAAATACTGGGGCGGTTTCGCCGGTTTCCTGTCGGGCTGGAACTGCTGGATCCTGTACATTCTGGTGGGCATGTCGGAGCTGACCGCCGTCGGCAAATACATCCACTACTGGGCACCGGAGATCCCGACCTGGGTCTCGGCAGCCGGGTTCTTCGTGCTGATCAACCTCATTAACCTGGCCAACGTCAAAGTCTTTGGTGAGGCGGAGTTCTGGTTCGCGATCATCAAGGTTGTAGCGATCGTCGGCATGATTGCCCTGGGCAGCTATCTGCTGGTCAGCGGGCACGGCGGACCGGAAGCGTCGGTGACCAACCTGTGGTCCCACGGTGGTTTCTTCCCGAACGGCGTCAGTGGTCTGGTGATGGCCATGGCGATCATCATGTTCAGCTTCGGCGGCCTGGAAATGCTCGGCTTCACCGCAGCAGAAGCGGACAAACCGAAAACCGTGATCCCGAAAGCGATCAACCAGGTGATCTACCGGATCCTGATTTTCTACATCGGCGCACTGGTCATCCTGCTGTCGCTGACGCCATGGGACAGCCTGCTGGCGACCCTGAACGCCTCCGGCGATTCCTACAGCGGCAGCCCGTTCGTGCAAGTGTTCTCGATGCTCGGCAGCAACACCGCCGCGCACATCCTCAACTTCGTGGTGCTGACCGCGGCGTTGTCGGTGTACAACAGCGGCACCTACTGCAACAGCCGCATGCTGCTGGGCATGGCCGAGCAGGGCGATGCGCCGAAAGCCCTGGCGAAGATCGACAAGCGCGGCGTGCCGGTGCGTTCGATCCTCGCTTCGGCGGCGGTGACGCTGATCGCGGTGCTGTTGAACTACCTGATCCCGCAAAATGCGCTGGAACTGTTGATGTCGCTGGTGGTGGCCACGTTGGTGATCAACTGGGCGATGATCAGCTATTCGCACTTCAAGTTCCGCCAGCACATGAACAAGACCAAGCAGACGCCGCTGTTCAAGGCCCTGTGGTATCCGTACGGAAACTACATCTGCCTGGCGTTCGTGGTGTTCATCCTTGGCGTGATGCTGTTGATCCCGGGCATTCAGGTTTCGGTGTACGCGATTCCGGTGTGGGTCGTGTTCATGTGGATTTGCTACGGCATCAAGAACAAGCGCAGTGCTCAACAAACGTTGCAGGCTGCAGTGAAATAACGCAGCGCGCAGACACAACAAACCCGGCCATGTGCCGGGTTTTTTGTTTTCAGGGTTTACACAAATCCCCTGTGGGAGTGAGCCTGCTCGCGATTGCGGTGTGTCAGATTACGCAGATGTTGACTGACACGCCCTCATCGCGAGCAGGCTCGCTCCTACAGTGGAACATGGGCGTGTAGAAGACCTCATTCGCGGTATCCTGCGCACTCTGAATACGGACGCTTTTCCATGCTGGTGATTTCCAACAACGTGCATCTGCCGGATGCCGAGATCGAATTGACGGCCATCCGCGCCCAGGGCGCCGGTGGGCAGAACGTCAACAAGGTCTCCAGTGCCGTGCACCTGCGCTTCGACATTCCGGCCTCGTCCTTGCCCGAGTTCTACAAGGAGCGGCTGCTGGCGCTGCGTGACAGTCGCATCACCAGCGACGGTGTGTTGATCATCAAGGCCCAGCAATACCGCACGCAGGAGGCCAATCGCGCCGATGCGCTGGAGCGGCTGACCGAGTTGATCCTCAGCGCCACCAAGGTCGAAAAGAAACGCCGTCCGACCAAGCCGACCCTCGGCTCGAAGAAGCGTCGGCTCGAATCCAAGACCAAGCGCGGCAGCATCAAGGCCGGGCGCGGCAAGGTCGATTTCTAGCGGGCGTCTCGCTCTTCACGATACTTGGGCGCTTGCCTGTACAGGTAAACGCTCAGTGCCAAACCGCTCAAAGCGGCGATTGCAGCGAACAGGAAGATCGAAGCAAAACCAAATCCGGCGGCAATCGCGCCCGCCAATGGTCCGGTAATCCCCAGCGACAAATCGATGAACAGCGAATACGCGCCAACCGCAGCGCCACGGCTGGACGCTGGCACCAGATTGACCGCTTCCACGCCCAGCGCCGGGAACACCAGGGAAAAACCGAAACCGCTCAGCGCCGCGCCGGCCAAGGCCCAATGAGCATCCGGTGCCAGCCACAGCAGCAACAACCCCAGGGTTTCCACCGACAGACAGGCAATCGCCACGCGAAAACCACCGAGGCGGTTGATCAGGTTGCCGAACAACAGCCGCGCGCCGATGAAGCTTGCGCCAAACAGGCTCAGGCACAACACCGCGTTGTCCCAGTGTTGCGTGGCGTAATACAAGGTGATGAAGGTGGCGATGGTGCCGAAGCCGATCGAACCCAGCGCCAGGCCGCAACCGTGCGGCAGCACTCGACCGAGCACATGCATGAACGGCAATCGTTCCCCGGCCACGATGGGCGCGGCGGTTTTCGGCCAGGCCAGCGCCAGGCCCAGCACGGCCAGCAACACGATGCTCACGCCCATGCTCCACAAGCCCAGCTGACTGACCAGCAACACGCCAAGCGGTGCGCCGACGGCCAGTGCGCCATAACTGGCGATGCCGTTCCACGAGATTACTTTGGCGGTGTTCGCCGCGCCGACCCGGCCGATGCCCCAGCCGATCGAGCCCGAGCCCACCAGGCTTTCCGCGCTGCCGAGCACCAGGCGTCCGATCAGCAGGCTGATCAGGCTCAGCATCGGCAGGCTTTGGGTCCAGGCCGAAATCAGCATGAATACGCCGCTCAGACCGCAACCGGCGAGGCCATACATGACCGCCAGTTTGCTGCCCTTGTTATCAATGATTTTCCCGGCGTATGGACGGCTGAGCAGGGTGGCCAGGTATTGCACGCTGATCACCAGGCCGGCGACTACGGCACCGAAACCCAGATCGCTGTGGACGTAGCCGGGCAACACGGCCAGAGGAATGCCGATGTTGAGGTAGCCGATAAAAGTGAACAGGACGATGGAAACGACTTGCAGCGTGACCGCCAGGGGGCGCTGGTTTTCAGACATGGGTAAAGGTCCACGGGAAAGCAGGATAGATAGGCTGCTTATGATAGCGGCGCGAGAGGCCGCGGGGCGTGGAAAAGTAAAACTATTTGCCGGGTGGGGGCGAATCAGGGTTTGGCGGGGGCAACCAATTGTGTTGTGACCAGGGCGGCCAGGGCATTTTCTTCGCTGCCGAAACGGGCGAGCAATGCCGCTTGTTTCTCGGGGGACAGGCGATTCCAGATCTCGATCATCTTCTCGGCGGTGCCGATCAGAACGCTGGCCTGGGTCTCGCTAAAGTCATCGGTCATGGTGTGCAACTCAAGGGTTCAGGCGGTGTGGAAAGCGCATGTTAGCGCTTTCCACACGGTCTGGCATTGCAGGTGTTTCAGTCTTCGCTGTCGGCCTGGCGGCGTTCAGTGGCTTCTTTCGGCTCGGGCTGTTGGGCGCCGGCTTGCTGCGTGGGTGTCTGCTCAGTTTCGTGCAGGCTTGGGAAGGGGAGATTAGGGATCTCGTGCATGTTTCGCGCTCCTCGCAAAGTCTGTTGATAGATCTGGTAGATCCGCGCTTTTACAAAGCCTGGGCAGGATACAGCAGGAGAAATGACAATCAGACTTTTATATCCAATTGTTACGACGGATGGGCTTGTCTAGACAGGTGTGGAAGAGGGCGCGCCGCAAAACAAATGTGGGAGCGAGCCTGCTCGCGATGGTGTGTCAGTCAAAACAGCTTCGTCTGATACACCATCGCGAGCAGGCTTGCTCCCACAAGGGAACTACAGAGTTCTTGAGATTACTTGCAAACTTTCGCGATGGCTTCGGCCAGCAGATCAAGACGCGTCGCATCAATCCCCGCCACGTTCGCCCGGCCGGTACCGACCATGTAAACGCTGTGATGATCACGCAACTGTTTAACCTGGTCAGGCGTCAATCCGGTGTAGGAAAACATCCCGCGTTGCACACCAATGTGCGCAAAGCGCTCGCGCAAACCATGGGGCTCCAGCGCCTCGACCAGGCCGCTGCGCAGTTGGGCGATACGCAAGCGCATGGCTTCCACTTCGTCGGCCCAGAGGCTTTTCAGCTCCGGGTCGCCGAGGATCGTTGCCACCACGGCAGCACCGTGATCCGGTGGAGTCGACCACAAGTTACGGGCGATATTGGCCAGTTGGCTGCGGATATCCACCAGTTTGTCAGCCGTCTTCGCGCAGACAATCAACGCTCCCGTGCGGTCGCGGTACAGGCCGAAGTTCTTCGAGCAGGAGCTGGTGATCAACACTTCCGGCAGTTCGGCAGCGAACAACCGGGTTGACCACGCATCCTGCTCCAGTCCGTCGCCGAAACCCTGATAGGCGAAGTCGATCAGCGGTACCAGATTGCGACTGCGCACCACTTCCAGCACCCGGCGCCAGTCGTCATGGGACAGATCGAAACCGGTCGGGTTGTGGCAGCAAGCGTGCAGCAAAACCACATCGCCCTCAGGGGCTTCGTTGAGTGCTGCCAGCATCGCTTCAACATCGAGGCGGTTGTCGCTGCCAACATAAGGGTAGTGATTAACCTTGACCCCGGCCGTGGCGAAAATGGTTTCGTGAATCGGCCAGGTCGGGTTGCTCAACCACACGCCACGGCCCGGCAGGCACTGGGCGATGAAGTCCGCGCTCAAGCGCAGCGCACCAGTGCCGCCCGGCGTCTGGGTGACACCGGCCCGCTGTTCGGCGATCAACACAGAATCGGTGCCGAGCACCAACTTGTTGATGGCTTTGCCGAACGCCGGTTCGCCGTGACCGCCGATGTAGGTCTTGGTGGTCTGGCGATCCACCAGGCGCTGCTCCGCAATCTTCACGGCCTGGGGAATCGGCGTCAGGCCAAAGGCATCTTTATAGACGCCCACACCAAGGTCGAATTTGCGCGGGTTGGGGTCCTGCGCATAGGCCTCCATCAGGCCGAGAATCGGGTCGCCGGGTACTCGACCTATGGCGTCGAAATGCATTATTTGCGGCCCTCGGCGTCCTTGGCCACTTCGTCAGTGCGCGCGGCCATGATGAAATCGTTGCGGTGCAGGCCTTTGATGGAGTGGCTCCACCAGGTCACGGTGACTTTGCCCCATTCGGTCAGCAGGCCCGGGTGGTGACCTTCAGCCTCGGAGATTTCACCGACGGCGTTGGTGAACGCCAGCGCGTGCTTGAAGTTCTTGAACAGGAAAACCTTTTCCAGCTGCATGACGCTGTCGCGGACTTCGATGTTCCAGTCCGGGATCTGCTTGATCAGTACCGGCAGCTCTTCGTCGCTGACCTGAGGGGCGTCGGCGCGGCAGGCTTCGCAATGGGCTTGGTTCAATGTGGACATGATGTGTTCCTGAATTCGAATGATTGGAAATCGGCCGTCAGTGCAACCACGCTAAACCAAAGCGTCGATTCCTGACAGGCTCACTTGATTCTAAAAGCTGCGGATCACGCGGCTTTCGGCGGAAATTTCGGTGCGTGCAAGCCCAGCTGCATGCCTTGCTTGACCATGCCCATGATGTCTTCGTGGGCGAGGTCGAACAGACGCTTGAGGTTCGGCAAGACGAAATACAGCGGTTGCAGGATGTCGATGCGGTAAGGCGTGCGCATGCATTCCAGTGGGTCGAAGGCCTGATGCTCAGGTTCGCTCGACAGGCTGTAAACGGTTTCTTTCGGCGAGGAGAGAATGCCGCCGCCGTAAATGCGCTGGCCTTGCGGGGTATCGACCAGGCCGAACTCGATGGTCATCCAGTACAAGCGCGCCAGGTACACGCGTTCTTCCTTGGAGGCCTTCAGGCCGAGTTTGCCGTAGGTGTGGGTGAATTCGGCGAACCAAGGGTTGGTCAGCAGCGGGCAGTGACCAAAGATCTCGTGGAAAATGTCCGGCTCTTGCAGGTAATCCAGCTCTTCGCGGGTACGAATAAACGTCGCCACCGGAAACTGCTTGTTGGCCAGTAATTCAAAGAAGGTCTGGAAAGGAATCAGTGCGGGTACTCGGGCAACCTGCCAGCCGGTGGTTTCACCGAGGACTTTGTTGATTTCGCCGAGTTGCGGAATGCGGTCGTGGGGCAGACCGAGTTTTTCGATACCGTCCAGGTATTCCTGGCACGCACGCCCTTCGATCACTTTCAGTTGGCGAGTGATCAGCGTGTTCCACACCGCGTGTTCTTCGGCGGGGTAGTCGATAAAACCTTGCGCATCGGGCTCGCGAGCCACGTACTGCGACTGCTTCATGCTGCTCTCCTGCTAGGGGATTTCGTTCTTGTTATGTCCTGCTATGGACTTAGAAATACCTCAGGAATTGCGATGTTGCAGCACGTGTAAGCCGTCGCGTGTAGGAAAAATCGTTGGTTTTCGTAAACTTTTCGTTACGGATTGACGGCTGTGGCGCTGTGCGTGAGTTTTTCGGGTTTGAAATGGCTTGAAGGTGTCACATAATCTTGACGACTATCTGAGCGCGCCCAGAGAAAATTTCCCCTGTGGCCCTCGATTGATTGGTAAACCGCTGTATGTAGGAGCCGGCTTGCCGGCGATAGCGTTCTCAAGGACGCCATCGCCGGCAAGCCGGCTCCTACAGGGAGCGATTCATCGCCTTAATTTACCTTCGGGCCTTTTATGCGTATCAAAGTCCACTGCCAAAATCGCATCGGCATCCTGCGCGACATTCTCAATTTGCTGGTCGAGTACGGGATCAACGTCGCTCGCGGTGAAGTGGGTGGCGAGCATGGCAACGCGATCTACCTGCATTGCCCGAACCTGATCAATATTCAGTTCCAGGCGTTGCGTCCGAAATTCGAGTCGATTGCCGGGGTCTTTGGCGTCAAGCGTGTAGGCCTCATGCCGAGCGAGCGTCGGCACATGGAACTCAATGCTTTGCTCGGCGCCCTGGAATTTCCGGTGTTGTCGATCGACATGGGCGGCTCGATTGTCGCGGCTAACCGCGCGGCGGCGCAGTTGCTCGGCGTGCGTGTCGATGAGGTGCCGGGGATTCCCTTGTCGCGTTACGCCGAGGATTTCGATTTGCCGGAACTGGTGCGCGCCAACAAGTCGCGGATCAACGGGCTGCGAGTCAAGGTCAAGGGCGACGTGTTTCTGGCCGACATCGCGCCGCTGCAATCGGAGCATGACGACAGCGAGGCCATGGCCGGCGCGGTGCTGACGCTGCACCGTGCCGACCGGGTAGGGGAGCGCATTTATAACGTGCGCAAACAGGAACTGCGCGGGTTCGACAGCATCTTCCAAAGCTCGAAAGTGATGGCGGCGGTGGTGCGTGAAGCCCGGCGTATGGCACCGCTGGATGCGCCACTATTGATAGAAGGCGAAACCGGCACCGGCAAGGAACTGCTGGCACGCGCCTGCCACCTGGCGAGCCCTCGGGGGCAGTCGCCACTGATGGCGCTCAATTGCGCCGGCCTGCCGGAGTCCATGGCCGAGACGGAACTGTTCGGCTACGGCCCCGGCGCGTTCGAAGGCGCCCGTGCCGAAGGCAAGCTCGGGCTGTTGGAACTGACGGCGGGCGGTACGCTGTTTCTCGATGGCGTGGGTGAAATGAGCCCGCGCTTGCAGGTGAAATTACTCAGATTCCTGCAGGACGGTTGCTTCCGTCGTGTAGGCAGTGATGAAGAGGTTTACCTCGATGTGCGAGTGATCTGTGCAACGCAGGTCGACCTGTCGGAATTGTGCGCTCGTGGCGAGTTTCGCCAGGATTTGTATCACCGCTTGAACGTGCTTTCGCTGCATATCCCGCCACTGCGCGAATGCCTGGATGGTTTGACGCCGCTGGTGGAGCACTTCCTTGATCAGGCCAGTCGGCAGATCGGTTGTGCGCTGCCGAAGCTGGCGCCGGCGGCCATGGAGCGGCTCAGTCACTATCATTGGCCGGGCAACGTTCGGCAGTTGGAGAACGTGCTGTTTCAGGCGGTTTCGTTATGCGAGGGCGGGACGGTCAAGGCAGAGCATATTCGCCTGCCGGATTATGGCGTGCGTCAGCCGCTTGGCGATTTTTCGCTTGAGGGTGGGTTGGATGAGATTGTCGGGCGTTTTGAAAAAGCCGTGCTTGAGCGTTTGTATTCGGAGCATCCGAGCAGTCGGCAACTGGGCAAGCGGTTGGGGGTTTCGCATACCACCATTGCCAATAAGTTGCGTGAGTATGAAGTCGGCAAGACCGAGTCCTAGCTGACGTTTGCTGTGTTTGTGCCGGCCTCTTCGCGAGCAACCTTTGGATCATGCGTTGCCACTTACCGGCATAACACCGCCGGTTTTTCGTCTTTGACACATTCCCCTGTTTCCCCCTGAACGCCCCAAGTCCTTTGTTTGCCGGGCTCCGCGCCGCCAGAAAAAAGTTGGTCTGCAAATTGCTTATCGCTCAGCAGTACAGCGGTGGGCGGCAAACGTCCGGCATGCAGAGGAAAGAGTGTGGACAAGTACCTTTATGTGGCAATGACCGGCGCCAGCCAGAATGCACTGGCGCAGAAGGCTCATGCGAACAACCTGGCGAACATCTCCACCAACGGCTTCCAGAAAGACCTGGAGCAGGCGCGTTCGATGCCGGTGTTCGGTGACAGCTTTCCGGCGCGTGCGTTTGCGATGTCCGAACGTCCGGCCACCGACTTCTCCGCGGGCTCTCTGGTACAAACCGGTCGCGACCTCGACGTCGCGGTGCAGGGCAACGGCTGGCTCGCGGTGCAGAACCCCGACGGCGGTGAAAGCTACGTGCGCACCGGCAGCCTGAACGTTGACGCTCTGGGCGTGTTGCGAGCCGGCAACGGCATGCCGGTGATGGGCAATGGCGGGCCGATTTCCGTGCCGCCCGAGCAGCAAATCGAAGTGGGTGAAGACGGCACCGTCAGCATTCGTGCGATGGGCGAAGGCCCTCGCGTGATGGCCGAAGTCGACCGCATCAAGCTGGTCAACCCGGACTTCAAGAACATGACCAAAGGCCTGGACGGTTCGATCCACACCAAGGATGGCAAGCCGGCGCAAGCCGATGCCAACGTCAAACTGGTGTCCGGGTTCCTGGAGTCGAGCAACGTCAATGCCGTGGAAGAGATGACTTCGGTACTGGCGCTGGCCAAGCAGTTCGAGCTGCACATCAAGATGATGAACACCGCCAAAGATGACGACCAGGCCATGGCTCGGGTCTTGCAGATCAGCTAATTATCAGAACGTCGCGCCGTAAAACAGGCGCACGAGGAGAATCGAATGCTTCCGGCTCTATGGGTTGCCAAAACAGGTCTGTCCGCCCAGGACACCAACCTGACGACCATTTCCAACAACCTGGCGAACGTGTCGACCACGGGTTTCAAACGTGACCGCGCCGAGTTCCAGGACCTGCTGTACCAGATCAAACGCCAGCCAGGCGCCCAGTCGACCCAGGACAGCGAACTGCCGTCGGGTCTGCAATTGGGTACCGGTGTGCGCATTGTCGGCACCCAGAAAAACTTCAACGCCGGTAGCCTGCAAACCACCGAGCAACCGTTGGACATGGCCATCGACGGTCGCGGTTTCTTCCAGATCCTGCAACCGGACGGCACCACGTCCTACACCCGTGACGGTACGTTCCACCTCGACTCCAACGGTCAGATCGTCAACGCCAGCGGCTTCGCCCTGGAGCCGGCCATTGTCATTCCGAACGACGCGCAGACCTTCACGGTCGGTCGCGACGGCACCGTGTCCATCACCGTCGCCGGCAACCCGGCATCCCAGGTGATCGGCAACCTGCAAACCGCCGACTTCATCAACCCGGCCGGCCTGCAAGCGGTGGGTAACAACCTGTTCCTGGAAACCGCTGCCAGCGGCGCGCCGCAAGTCGGCACGCCAGGCCTGGCCGGTTTCGGCACCACGCTGCAGAACACCCTGGAAACTTCCAACGTCAGCACCGTTGAAGAGATGGTCAACATGATCACCACTCAGCGCGCCTACGAGATGAACTCCAAGGTGATCTCCACCGCCGACCAGATGCTCTCGTTCGTAACGCAGAATCTGTAATCAAGCCTATGAGGCGGTCATGAGGCCGCCTGCAACACCGTGAGGTAGGGTCATGAATCGCTTTGTATCTGTCCTGGCACTGAGTGGCGTCGCCGCGCTGGCGGGTTGCGTCGGTCCGACGCCCAAGCCCAATGACCCTTACTACGCCCCGGTGTTGCCGCGTACGCCATTGCCGGCTGCCGCGAACAACGGCTCGATCTACCAGGCCGGTTTTGAACAGAACCTGTACAGCGACCGCAAGGCGTTCCGGGTCGGTGACATCATCACCATCACCCTGAACGAAAAAACCCAGGCCAGTAAAAATGCCAACTCGCAAGTGGCCAAGAACAGCAAGGCCGGCATCGGTCTGACGTCGCTGTTCGGTGTGGTGCCCAACACTAACAGCCCATTCAGTGACAATGATCTGACACTGAATGCGAGTTACAGCGGCGACCGCGCGACCAAGGGCGACAGCAAGGCCGGGCAGGGCAACAGCCTCACTGGTTCGATCACCGTGACCGTCGCCGACGTCTTGCCCAACGGCATCATTGCCGTGCGCGGCGAGAAGTGGATGACGCTCAATACCGGTGATGAGCTGGTACGGATTGCCGGCCTGGTCCGGGCCGATGACATCGCGACCGACAACACGGTTTCGTCGACACGCATCGCCGATGCACGCATCACCTATTCGGGCACCGGTTCGTTTGCCGATGCGAGTCAGCCAGGCTGGTTCGACCGTTTCTTCCTCAGCCCGCTGTTCCCTTTCTAGGTGGTCACGTTGAATTTCAAACACCTGATGGTGGCTGCGTTCCTGATGTCCGCAGCCTTTGGTGCTCAGGCTGAGCGGCTGAAGGATATCGCCAGTATTTCCGGCGTACGTTCCAACCAATTGATCGGCTACGGTCTGGTGGTCGGGCTTAACGGTACCGGCGACCAGACGACGCAGACGCCGTTCACCCTGCAAACCTTCAATAACATGCTCTCGCAGTTCGGCATCAAGGTGCCGGCGGGTTCCGGCAACGTGCAGTTGAAGAACGTCGCGGCGGTATCGATCAGTGCCGACTTGCCGGCCTTCGCCAAACCGGGTCAGCAGGTGGACATTACCGTGTCCTCCATCGGTAACTCCAAGAGCCTGCGTGGCGGCACCTTGCTGCTGACGCCGCTCAAGGGTATCGACGGCAACGTTTACGCGGTCGCCCAAGGCAACCTGGTCGTCGGCGGTTTTGATGCTGAAGGTCGCGACGGTTCGAAGATCACCGTCAACGTTCCGTCGGCTGGTCGCATCCCTGGTGGTGCGTCGGTCGAACGTTCGGTGCCGAGCGGTTTCAACCAGGGCAACAGCCTGACGTTGAACCTCAACCGTTCCGACTTCACTACCGCCAAGCGCATCGTCGACAAGATCAACGACATGCTCGGCCCTGGCGTTGCCCAGGCCATCGACGGCGGTTCGATTCGCGTCAGTGCGCCGCTGGATCCGAGCCAGCGCGTCGACTATCTGTCGATCATCGAGAACCTTGAAGTCGATCCGGGTCAGGCGGTGGCGAAAGTCATCATTAACTCCCGCACCGGCACCATCGTGATCGGCCAGAACGTCAAGGTGTCCCCGGCCGCCGTGACTCACGGCAGCCTGACCGTGACCATCACCGAAGACCCGATCGTCAGCCAGCCCGGCCCTCTGTCCAATGGTCAGACCGCTGTCGTGCCGCGCTCGCGGGTCAACGCCCAGCAGGAAGCCAAGCCGATGTTCAAGTTCGGCCCGGGCACCACCCTCGACGAGATCGTGCGTGCGGTGAACCAGGTCGGCGCGGCGCCAGGTGACTTGATGGCAATCCTTGAAGCACTGAAACAGGCCGGCGCGTTGCAAGCCGACCTGATCGTGATCTGAGGCCGGCGACCATGGATATGCACAAGAGTGGTCTGGTCAGCAGCGCCGATTCGGGGTCCTATTCGGACCTCAATCGCCTGAACCAGCTCAAGGTCGGCGACAAGAACAGTGACGAAAACCTGCGCAAAGTGGCGCAGGAATTCGAGTCGCTGTTCCTCGGTGAAATGCTCAAGTCCATGCGCAAGGCGACCGACACGCTGGCTGAGGGCAATCCGCTCAACACGCCGGCGGCCAAACAGTACCAGGAAATGTACGACCAGCAGTTGGCCGTTTCCATGTCCCGCGAGGGCGGTGGTATTGGTCTGGCGGACGTGCTGATGCGCCAGATGTCGAAGAACAAACCATTGGCTCCGGGCGAAGCGGCAACGCTGTCGGCGGCCAAGCAGGAAGCGGCAAAAGCGGCGGCACAGACGCCGGTGGCGGCGGGCACGGTCGGGACTAACGGGCCGCTGTCGCGAGTCAATGGCCAGCGTCCGTTGTGGGCTTCGCGCTCGATCAGCGCTCCACAGGCGGCAGGCGAGGGCGCACATCGCAACGACATGGCGCTGATCAATCAGCGACGCCTGGCGTTGCCACCGAAACTGGCTGACCGCTTGCTGGCGGGCCTGGTGCCTTCGGCGACGACGACCGCCGCGACGCTCAATAACACTCGATTGGCAGAGCGCAACACGTCGACCGGTTCGGGGCCTTTGTTCAACGGTGACTGGCTGGCGACTGCGCAAGCGTCATCGAGCACGGGTTTGCAGATTCATGGTCGTGCCATCGCTCAGATACCGTTGGCACCGGCGAAAAAAGCCTTCAGTTCTGCCGACCAGTTCGTCAACACCATGTTGCCGATGGCCAAGGAAGCCGCCGAGCGCATCGGCGTCGATCCGCGTTACCTGGTGGCCCAAGCGGCGCTGGAAACCGGCTGGGGCAAATCGGTCATGCGCGCACAGGATGGCAGCAGCAGCCACAACCTGTTCGGCATCAAGGCCAGCAGCAGCTGGAAGGGCGATTCGGCGCGCGCGATCACCAGCGAATTCAGAAATGGCGCGATGGTCAAGGAGACGGCCGAGTTCCGTTCCTATGACTCTTACAAGGACAGCTTCCATGACCTTGTGACTTTGTTGCAAACCAACAATCGCTATCAAGATGTCGTGAAGTCGGCCGATAACCCAGAACAGTTTGTACGCGAGTTGCAAAAGGCCGGTTACGCAACCGACCCGGACTACGCGAGCAAGATTTCGCAGATAGCCAAGCAGATGACGAGTTACCAGAACTACGCTGCGGCGGGCGTTTCCACCACGCCTTTATAGGCACAAGGATTAAGGTCGAACCATGAGTTTGCTCAATATCGGGATGTCGGGTCTGGCCGCTGGCCAATCCTCGTTGATGACCACCGGCAACAACATTGCCAACGTCGACACCGCCGGGTACTCGCGCCAGCAAACAGTGCAGGGCACCAAGGCCTCGCAGCAGTTCGGCAATGTCTACATCGGCACCGGCACGACCCTGGCCGATGTGCGTCGCGTGTACAACAGCTACCTCGATGCGCAGTTGCAGACCACCACCTCGCTCAACAGCGATTCGGCCGCCTACCTGAATCAGGTCACGCCGCTGGACAAATTGCTCTCCGACACCAGTACCGGCCTGAACGGCGCACTGACCAAGTTTTTTGCCTCGGTGCAGAACGTCAACGCCAAGCCGGGTGACGACGCGTCCCGCCAGTTGCTGCTCAGCGATTCTCAGGCCTTGAGCAACCGTTTCAACTCGATCTCCGCGCAGTTGACCCAGCAGAATGCCAATATCAACGGCAACCTGACGAACATGGCAGATCAGGTCAACAAGCTGGCCGCTACCGTGGCGCAGTTGAACCAGAAGATCTCCGAGGTTTCCAGCACCGGCGGCATGCCGAACGATCTGCTCGATGCCCGTAACGAAACCGTGCGCCAACTGTCGACCTTTACCGGTGCGCAAGTGGTGGAGCGTGAAGGCAGCCTCGACATTTACCTGGGCAGCGGTCAGCCGCTGGTCATTGGCAACACGTCCAGCAAACTTGAGGCGGTGCCAAGCAAAGAAGATCCGGGCCGTCTGGCGCTGCAGCTCAATCGCGGTTCGAGCACCATCGACATCACGTCGATCATGACCGGCGGCGAAATCGGCGGCCTGCTGCGTTATCGCAGCACCGTGCTGGACCCGTCCATGAATGAGCTGGGCCGTGTGGCGCTTGTTGTTGCCGATCAGATGAACAGCCTTCAGGCCCAGGGCATCGACAAGAACGGTGCCTTCGGTTCGAACCTGTTCACCAACATCAATTCGGCCAAGCTGGTCTCGGAGCGCAGCGTCGCCAGCACGAGCAACTTGGGCGCCGGCAACTTCGATGTGAGCATCAAGGACACTGGCAAGCTGACCATCAATGATTACAAGGTCACGTTTACCACCGCTACCGATTACACCGTTCAGCGCCTGCCGGACAACACGTCCATGGGCAGCTTCAGCACTGCACCGCCGGTAACCGCTCCGGTCTTTGACGGTATTGAGCTGAAGTTCAACGCGGCTTCTGCCACGGCGGGCGACACCTTCAGGATCACCCCGACCCGCGATGCTGCGGCGAACATCAAGACCGAGATGACCGACTCCAAGCGTCTGGCCATCGCGGCACCGCTGGGCGCGGCTATTGCGGCGAGCGGCAGTGGCAGCGGCACCCTGACGATCCCGGCCAGCGGTCAACCGACCCTGACCACCAAGTTCGATATCTACGACTCGGCGACCGCCACCGCGATGCAGAACGGCTTGAAAAACTCCACGCCGACCAAGGTGGTATTTGGTGCGGTGTCCGCCGACGGCACGAGCCAGACCTACCAGTTCCTGGACGCCAATGGCGGTTTGATCAGCGGCGGCACCATCAAACCAGGTGAGAGCAACACCCTGAACCTGAGCATTCCGCTCAAGGATGCGACGGGTGCGCCGATCCCGCCAGCGCCTGCCACTCAGTACACCGCGACCTTCAGCATGACCTTCGCCGGCGCCCCGAGCAACGGCGCGGCAATCAACGTTTCGCTCACTCAGCCGGGCAGCCTGGACAACCGTAATGGCACCGCTCTGGCCGGCTTGCAGACCGCGCAAACCGTGGACACCGGTTCGGCCAGCAAAGGCATTTCCCTGAACGACGCTTACGGCAAACTGGTCGAGGGCGTGGGTTCCAAGGCTGCACAGGGCAAGCTCGACAACGCGGCGACTGGCGCCATCCTGGCGAATGCCAAGGGTGCACGCGACTCGCTCTCGGGTGTCGACCTCGATGAGGAAACCGGCAACCTGGTCAAGTATCAGCAGTACTACACCGCGTCTTCGCAGATCATCAAGGCTGCGCAGGCTATCTTCAGCACACTGATCAACAGTCTTTAAGGAGTCGTAGCCCATGCGCATTTCTACCGCCCAGTTTTACGAGTCCTCGGCTGCCAACTATCAGAAAAACTTCGCCAACGTGGTCAAGAGCAGCGAAGAGGCGAGCAGCCTGGTTCGCGTCAACACCGCCGCGGATGATCCGGTCGGTGCCTCGCGGCTGCTGCAATTGGGTCAGCAGGCTTCGATGCTCGATCAGTTCTCGAACAATATGACGACGATCAAAGCCACGCTTGGCCAGACTGAAGCCGTCATGACCAGTATCGGCAACGTGCTGCAGCGCGCCAAGGAACTGGCCCTGGGTGCCGGCAACGCCGGTTATACCGATGCCGACCGCCAGGCCAACGCTTCGGAACTCAGCCAGATCGAAGAACAGCTGTTGAGCCTGATGAACACCAAGGACGAAAACGGCAAATACATTTTCGCCGGTTCCAAGGGCGATACCGTTCCGTTCACGCGCAATTCCGACGGCACCTACAGCTATAACGGCGATCAGGTCACGCTGGACCTGCCGATTGGCGATACCCAGTCGATGGCTACCAACAGCACCGGTTGGGCTGTGTTCCAGCAAGCCATCAATACCAGTCGCACACAGTCCACCATGACCTCGCCGACGGCAGCCGTTGATGGTGGTCGTGTGGTGCTTTCCAATGGTCAGGTAGGTTCCGATGTGACCTACAACGCCAAGTTCCGCGCTGGCGAGCCTTACACCGTGAATTTCCTCAGCCCTACGCAACTGGAAATCCGGGATTCGCTGGGTAATGACGTCACGTCCGAAGCCTCTGGCAATGGCGTGTTCAGCGCCACTGGCGGTGCGGCCACGCAGACGATCAATTTCCGTGGCGTTGACCTGAAGTTGAACATCAACATGAAGGCCGGTGATGTTCCTGCGACCGTGTTTCCGGCGCCTCCGTCCCCCAATGCCTACAGCTTCACCCTGGCGGCCAAGCCGGACAGCTTCAATGCGACCCGTGCTCCGGGCAACGTGTCTAGCGAAGTGATCACCAATACGAGTATCACCAACAGTGCCGCCTACCACGCCAGCTTTCCGGAAGGCGAGGCTGTTCTCAAGTTCACCAGCCCCACGGCTTTCGACTTGTATGCCGCGCCTCTGACCGCTAACAGCAAGCCGGTTTCCAGTGGCGTTCTGGCGGGCAACGTCGCCACCGCATCGGGTGTCGCTTTTACGCTGAGCGGCGCACCGGCGCCATCAATGCTTGCCGGCGATCAGTTCTCTGTCACGGTCAACACCCATCAGACGCAGAACATTCTGGACACCGTCAGCCAGCTGAAAACCGCGCTGTCGACGCCAACCAACAACGATCCGCTGGCCATTCAGAAGCTCAACGCGGCCATTGGTTCGGGCATCGGCAACCTGGCCAGTGGCATGGACCAGTTGACCTCCGGTATCAGTTCCGTGGGTGGGCGCGGTGCGTCGCTGACGACTCAGACCGATATCAACCAGAGCCTGGTGCTGGCCAACACGCAGACCCAGGGGGCGATCCGTGATTCGGACCCGGCCACGGTGATGACCCGTCTGACCTTGCAGCAAACCATGCTGCAGGCGTCGCAACTGGCGTTCAGCAAAATCGCTCAGTTGGGGCTGTTCAACAAAGTCTGAGTCAAGGCCTTCGCGCTGTTGGCGCGCAGGTTGAGGCACCGAGTGCAAACCGTCTTTTTTCAGCGGTTCAGGGCTGCTCCACTCGTTCCAGAGTGAGCGCCCGCCGCTCGTGAGTTCCCCCGCCGTGAAACCAGCTCCTCTTGTCAGTATTGCCATTCCCGCCTACAACCCGCTGTACTTTCAGGCTGCGCTGCAAAGTGCTCTGAATCAGACCTATGCGTCGCTTGAAGTGATCGTGTGTGACGACAGCGACAGCGACGAAATCCATGAGCTGGTCCAGGCCTGCACGGTGCCGCAAACAGTGACATTGCGCTATGTGCGCAATGAGCAACGCCTGGGGTTTCAGGGGAATCTGATGGCCTGCGCCGAGCTGGCAACCGGGGAGTACCTCAAGCTTCTCTGTGATGACGATCAGTTGCTGCCTGAGAGTATTGCCCGTCAGGTGCAGGGCTTCATTGACCATGACGACGTGAATCTGGTGGTTGCTCAGCGTCAGTATTGCGACGGCGATTACCTGCTGCTTCCGGAGCGTCTGGAGAACTCCAGCTTTGCCTCCGGAGATACGCTGTTCAAGGGTGAAGACTTGCTGGATGTGCTGGAAAGCACGGCCGTCAACTTTCTCAGCAATCTGAGTGGCGCACTGATGCGTACTCATCAGGTGCTGGAGTATCTGCCCGCATTGACCCAGATCGGCGAAGGGTTTGTCGCCCGTCTCGATTTCGCCTTGTTCGTCTGCCTGTTGCGTCGTGGCAATCTGGCGGTCATGGGGCAGGTGCTCAGCTTTGAACGCTTGCACCCGGCGCGCATGAGCAATCAATTGGAGGTCCAGCAGGCCGTGGCGGTCGAGCTTGGCTGGCTGACCCAGATGCTGGCGGTGCGCAGTGGCGAGCCGGCCCCTGCGCCGGGGCATGTTCGCTATATCGATCTGGCCAGCGCCGCCCTTGGTGAGCCGTATGCCTGGGATGAAATGGCGCTGAGCCGTTCTCTGGGCTTTTCCGCGACCTTGATACGTTCGCGGGTGGGTGAAAACTGCGACAGCTTCGCTGATGTGTACCAGCAATGGCTGGCCTGTCGCACCTTGAACCCGGCCCAGCAGCGCCTGTTGCCCACGCGCCTTGCGTCGTGGGCTTGGCAGCCGCGAATTGTGCCGGTGGTGATTGATGCCGACGCGGATGAAGCGGCACTCGGTGTCACACTGGAGAGCATCGAAGGGCAGGTCTATGCCGCCGAAACGGTGTTGGTGCTCTCCGGTGAAAATCGTGCCGGCGCCCTTGCTGGCAACGTGATTCGTGTGACCTTGCAAGGTGACGGGCTTGAGCAGCTCAATGGCCTGCTGATGCAGGCGGACAGTGCGGACTGGTTCTATCTTCTGCGGGCCGGTGATCGCCTGAATGAACTGGCCTTGCTGCTATTGGCCGAGCGGATGGTCGAGAGTGCCGACGCGCTGTGTATCTATACCGATGAAGGCGGTTTGCGCAATGACCTGTCGGTCGAGCCGATCTTCAAGTCCGATTTCAATCTGGATCTGTTGCGCAGTTATCCCTATGTCGGTCGGTCACTGGCCATTCAGCGTCAGGGCTTTGTGGCCGCTGGCGGTTTCAACCCGGACTTCGCTGAACTCGGCCCTCATGACCTGGTCTGGCGTCTCGTCGAAAACCACGGCGCACATGTTGTGGAACATGTCGCCCAAGTGCTGGTCGAGTCCTCGTTCGGCTTGTCGCAATGGCTCGCTCTGCCGCAGGTTATCGAACAAAACTCCCGCGTGCTGACCGCGCACCTTGATCGCATCGGCGTTGCACACGAAGTTCGCGAAGGCAGCGTGCCGCTGATCAATCGAATTGACTACCACCATGGCGTTCAGCCGCTGGTGTCCATTGTTGTGGTGATGCGGGACCGGCTCGGCCCGCTTCAGCGCTGCATCGAGAGTGTGCTGGAACATACGGCGTATGCTCACTACGAATTGTTGATCGTGGACAACGCAAGCACCTCGAGCGAGGCTCAGGACTGGCTGGCCGCCATGTCACAAATGGGTGGCGAAAAATTGCGCGTGCTGCACTGCGATTACGCCGATAACCCGGCTGCGGCGCAGAACTTCGCTGTTGCTCAGGTTCGCGGCGAGTATGTGCTGTTGCTCAGTCCCGACAGCCTGATCGTCAACCGCGACTGGCTTGACGAACTGCTGAATCAAGGCTTGCGTCCGGAAGTGGGCGTCGTGGGTGGCCGAATGGTCAGCCCCAAGGGGCGCATTGAAGGTTCGGCCCTGGTGCTGGGGATGCGCGGCCCTGTCGGCGTGCCTTGGCGCGGGGAAGTGATGACTGCCTCGGGGTATATGCAGCGCCAGCAGGCGGTACAGAATTTGAGCGCTGTGAGCACCGAGTGCATGCTGGTCCGCAAGCAGGTGTTCGATGAGCTTCAGGGGTTTGACGAGCAAGTCTTTTCCCACAGGCTCGGCGGCCCTGACTTCTGTCTGCGTGTCAGGCAGAAGGGGTATCTGGTTGTCTGGACGCCGTATGCCGAGTCGGTCCACGTGGCGGCCGAGACGGAGAGCGGGCCCGTGGTGTCAACGCTGGTGGCTGAGCACAAGGCGTTTTATCAGCGCTGGCTGCCGATCATCGCCAGAGATCCGGCGTACAACGTCAACCTGAGCCTCAACACCAATAATTTCAGTCTTGAGCCTGGTTTCAAGAACGATTGGAATCCGTTCGCCCGCCACATGCTGCCACGGGTTCTGGCAATCCCGATCAACGAGACCGCTGTCGGGCATTACCGTGTCACCCAGCCATTTCTCGAGCTGGAGGCTGCGGGGCAAGTGCTCGGTAATCTTTCGTTCCATACGCCTTCGGACATTGAGCTGGAACGTCAGTCGCCCGACGTCATCATTCTGCAAGGGCGCTACAGCGAAAGCGCGGTGAATGAAGTGGAGCGGGTCAGGAACAGTTCGCGAGCCTTCCGGATCTTCGAGCTTGATGACTATGTCATCGATGTGCCGAAGAAAAATGCTCACGTGCGCAAGGCCATCGTTGGCGTTGAACAGATCGTGCGGCGTGCGATCGGGCTGTGTGACCGTGTGGTGGTGTCGACTCAGCCGCTGGCCGATGCTCTCAAAGGCATGCATGACGATATTCGTGTGGTGCCGAACATGCTCGCTCCGCATCTGTGGACCGGCCTGAGCAGTCAGCGACGTACGTCACGCAAACCGAGGGTAGGCTGGGGTGGTGGGACCAGTCACGATGGGGATCTGGCGATCATTGCCGAGGTCGTTCGTCTGCTGGCGGATGAAGTGGAATGGGTGTTCTTCGGCATGTGCCCGCCGGCACTCAAGCCTTTCGTGCATGAATTCCATCCCGCCGTTGGGCTGCAGGCTTACCCCGCGAAACTCGCGAGCCTGAACCTTGATCTGGCATTGGCGCCGTTGGAGTTTCACATCTTCAACGACTGCAAGAGCAACTTGCGCCTGCTGGAATATGGCGCGTGCGGGTACCCAGTGATCTGCACCGACACTGAGGCTTATCGGGGTTATCTGCCTTGTACCAAGGTGGTGAGCAACAGTACCGAGGAATGGCTTGAGGCGATTCGTATGCACCTCGATGACCCGGACGCGAGTTACCGCATGGGTGACGCGTTGCGCGAGGAAGTGCTGCGCGACTATATGCTGCGGGGCAACAACCTGAATTACTGGGCTGAGGGTTGGTTGCCGAACTGACCTTTGTGATTGGGGGCATATCCGTTATTGGGGTAATGGCGGCTATTGGTTTCGCCCTTACGGCGAGTCACTTGGAAAAGCGCCAAGTAACCAAGCGCTTTTGCCCCTTTCGTTCGGTGCCTCGCTCCGGTCCTGCTCCGTGGGCCCGCCGCGATCGGCCATCCCTGGCCGTGCGCGGCTAACCCGGCATCCATGCCGGGTTGCCCACTGCGCAGAACCTGCGCTCGGCCTCTCGAGGGGGCGACTACCGCCACAGCCGCCGAGGCGGCCTGAAAGCCGACCTGACTCTTTGGATGTCCGCGCCGCCCTTCTTGGCTGCGTTCACTCATTCCGGACCTGTACACCAATCCCCTGTAGGAGCCGGCTTGCTGGCGATGGCGTCCTTTCAGACGATAGGTGTGTCGACTGACCCACCGCTATCGCCGGCAAGCCAGCTCCTACAGTTGATCGTATTTATCCAAACACATACGCATTTCCCTTGTAGGAGCCAGCTTGCTGGCGATGGACGTCAACGATAACGCGGGTTGTCTGAATGAACGCGTTGCCCCGACGTTTTTCGCCGGCAAGCCGGCTCCTACAGGAGATCGGCGTACGCTTTTGCTTTCCACCACTCATCAGGCCGAGCGTTAGCTCGCCTTCCGCTTTTGATTTTGAGGTACACGACCCCTCACGCCCTGAGCCTGTCCGTCAACCTGTGACTACCTCCATCGGCGCCTCTACCAACATTGATCCGCGGCGCTTTTACGTTTCTGACCCTTGCCCACCACAGCGAAAGAGCTGGCGCGTTTCCTGCAAGCCCCCCCGATATCGCCATAAAACGAGCACTTCCGGTCAATCCAGAAGCGCCCTGACCGGCATTGAAGGTTTTATCCAGAAGGCCTGCAAAAGCTTGATACAGCTTGGCTGAGCCCTGTGACGAACAAGAGGGGAGACGATGAAGGCAGTTATTTTGGCGGGCGGCCTGGGCACGCGCATCAGTGAGGAGTCGCACCTCAAACCCAAGCCGATGATTGAAATCGGTGGCAAGCCAATTCTCTGGCACATCATGAAGCAGTACTCCGCTCACGGGATCCATGACTTCGTGATTTGCCTGGGCTACAAGGGCTATGCGATCAAGGACTTCTTCGCCAACTACTTCCTGCATACCTCCGACGTCACGTTCGACATGTGCAACAACCGCATGGACGTTCACCAGAACTACAGCGAGCCATGGCGCGTGACCCTGATCGACACGGGCGAAGACACCATGACCGGTGGCCGTCTGCGTCGCGCCGCACGTTATCTGGAAGGCGAACAGGCGTTCTGCTTTACCTACGGCGATGGCGTTTCCGACCTTAATATCGGCGCCCTGGTGGATTTTCACCTGACTCACGGCAAGCTCGCGACCGTCACCGCTGTGCAGCCACCGGGCCGTTATGGCGCCCTGGAGCGTGACGGTGACAGCGTCAAAGGTTTCATTGAAAAGCCGCGCGGCGACGGCGGCTGGATCAATGGCGGTTTTTTTGTGCTGTCGCCAAAAGTACTGCCATACATTGCTGACGACCAGACGTCCTGGGAGGCCGAGCCGCTGGCCGCGCTGGCCGATGAACAGCAGCTGCAAGCGTTTCAGCACGATGGCTTCTGGCATCCGATGGACACCCTGCGCGACAAAAACCACCTTGAGCAGCTATGGCTGAGCGGGGAGGCCCCATGGAAGCAATGGGACTGAGTCCGGAGTTCTGGCGCGGCAAGCGGGTTCTACTGACGGGCCATACCGGTTTCAAAGGCAGTTGGCTGACGTTGTGGCTGCAAAGCCTGGGCGCGAAAGTCAGCGGGTTTTCCCTCGATCCG
Source organism: Pseudomonas sp. BF-RE-25 (assembly GCF_019956105.1). Taxonomy (NCBI): domain Bacteria; kingdom Pseudomonadati; phylum Pseudomonadota; class Gammaproteobacteria; order Pseudomonadales; family Pseudomonadaceae; genus Pseudomonas; species Pseudomonas sp. BF-RE-25. Next base: position 117,997 of record NZ_JAHBDB010000097.1, on the reverse strand, counting down.
TCCACCGAGCCGAGCCTGTTCGAACTGGCGCGTGTTCACGAAGGCATCAACGATCAGCGCGGCGACCTGCGTGATCTGGGGGCCCTGCTTGAACTGATCGCCGACACCCAACCGGAAATCGTCCTGCACCTGGCGGCCCAGCCGCTGGTGCGCGAGGGTTATCGCGATCCGCTGGGGACTTACTCCAGCAACGTCATGGGCACCCTGAACCTGCTTGAAGCGATCCGTCAGGTCGGCGGCGTGCGCGCCTGCGTGCTGGTGACCACCGACAAGGTCTACGCCAATCAGGAATGGTTGTGGCCATACCGTGAAAACGAAGCCCTCGGCGGCCACGATCCTTACAGCAGCAGCAAAGCCTGCTGCGAGTTGCTGGCGCAGTCGTATGCGGCGTCGTTTTTTCCGGCCGAGAAGTATGCCGAACACGGTCTGGCCCTGGCCACGGCCCGAGCCGGCAACGTGTTGGGCGGCGGTGATTTTGCCCCTGAACGTTTGATTCCCGATGTCCTGAAAGCCTGGTCCGCCGACGAGCCGGTGACCCTGCGCTACCCGCAAGCAGTCCGCCCGTGGCAACACGCGCTGGAGCCGCTGGCCGGTTATCTGCAACTGGCCGCCGGTCTTTACGAGCGAGGCCCCGAGTTCGCCGGTGCGTGGAACTTCGGCCCGAGCGAAGCGGACATGTGCAGCGTCGGCGAAGTGGTCGAACTGCTCGCCAACCGCTGGCCACAAGCGCGCGGATTGCGTATCGAACCGAGTGAACTGCATGAAGCAGGCCTGTTGCGCCTGGACAGCAGCCGCGCGCGCCAACTGTTGGCCTGGCAGCCGCGCTGGTCGTTGCAGCAATGCCTGACCCAGACCCTCGACTGGCATCTGGCCTGGCAAAACGGCGACGACATGCGTGGCATCACGTTGGGTCAGTTGAACCTGTACCGAGGCGCGTTGTGAGCGAATTTTTGTTGAAAGCGCTACCGCTGACGGGCTTGTTCAGTGTGCAGCACAAACGCTTTGAAGACGATCGCGGGCACTTCGCCCGGTTGTTCTGCGAGGGCAGCCTGAGCGCCTTCGGCCAAGCGTTTTCCATTCGCCAGATCAACCATTCCTGCACCCGTGCACGCGCGAGTGTGCGTGGCCTGCATTACCAGAATGCCAACGCGCCGGAAGCCAAGCTCATCACCTGTCTGCGCGGTGAAGTCTGGGATGTGGCGGTGGACTTGCGGCCTGACTCGGCAACCTTCCTGCACTGGCACGCCGAGCACCTGCGCGCCGGCGACGGTCGCAGCCTGCTCATTCCTGCCGGTTTCGCCCACGGCTTCCAGACCCTGACCGACGACGCCGAATTGCTTTACCTGCACAGCGCCGATTACGCGCCGGAGCATGAAGGCGGCTTGTCGGTGAACGATCCACGGCTGGCGATTGCCTGGCCGTTGCCTGTCAATAATCTGTCAGCCAGGGACGCCAGCCATCCCTTGCTCGATGAACGCTTCGCTGGAGTGCGTCTATGAACTGCCGTGGTTGCGGTACTCCTTTGGCCTTGCCGCTGATCGACCTTGGCACCTCGCCGCCGTCGAACGCCTACGTTCGTGCCGATCAGCTGGAACAGGCTGAACAGTGGGTGCCCCTGAAGGTTGCGGTGTGTCAGCAGTGCTGGTTGGTGCAAACCGAAGATTACACCAGCGCCGACAGCCTGTTCGACGCTGAGTATGCTTATTTCAGTTCGTTCTCCAGCACCTGGCTGGCGCATGCCGATCGCTACGTTGCCGAGATGGTCGAGCGCTTCGGCCTGACCGCCGACAGCCGTGTGGTGGAAATCGCTGCCAATGACGGTTACCTGTTGCAGTACGTCGCCGGTCGCGGCATTCCTTGCCTTGGCGTAGAGCCGACCCACAGCACCGCGCAAGCGGCGCGGGAAAAAGGCCTGGAGATCCGCGAGTTGTTCTTCGGCCGTCACACCGCTGCGCAATTGGTCGGCGAAGGCTGGTCTGCGGACCTGATGGCCGCCAACAACGTGTTGGCTCACGTGCCGGACATCAATGATTTCCTCGGTGGTTTCGCGACCTTGCTCAAGCCGACCGGTGTGGCGACTTTCGAGTTTCCTCAACTGCTGACGCTGATGGCCGGGCAACAGTTCGACACGCTGTATCACGAGCACTATTCCTACCTGTCCCTGACCGCCGTGCAGACATTGTGCGAACGCAACGGCCTGGAAGTGTTCGACGTCAGTCAGCTGTCGACCCACGGCGGTTCGCTGCGGGTTTTCGTCCAGCGCGCTGATGGCGTTCGTCGTGACGTGCAGCCTGCGGTTGCTCAGCAACTGCAAGCCGAAATCGCCGCAGGGGTGAAAACCCCCGAGTACTACGCGACCCTCGCGCCGGCCGCCGAACGTATCAAACACGAACTGCTGCGCTTTCTGCTGGAGGCCAAGGCTGACGGCAAACGTGTGGTCGGTTACGGTGCCGCCGCCAAGGGCAACACCTTGCTCAACTACGCCGGGGTCAAGCCGGACCTGTTGGCCTGGGTCGCCGACGCCAACCCGCACAAACAGGGCAAGTACTTGCCTGGCAGTCGCATTCCGATAGTTTCGCCGGCGCAGATCGAGTTGGAAAAACCGGATTACGTGCTGGTGTTGCCGTGGAACCTGTTGCACGAAGTCAGCCAGCAACTGGCTCAGGTGCGTCAGTGGGATGGCCGCTTCGTGATCGCCGTGCCTGAGTTGACCGTCCTGTGAAAGTGCTGGTGACCGGTGCCACCGGGTTCGTCGGCCGCCATTTGGTCGCGGCGTTGCTCGCCCGTGGTTGCGCAGTTCGCGCGGTGGCGCGCAACGCCGAAACCGCCGCGAGCTTGCCGTGGATCAATGCCGTGGAGTTCATCAAGGCGGATATTCACGGCGCAGACCTGGATATTGGCGCGTTGACCGATGGCATCGACGCCTTGGCGCATCTGGCCTGGCCGGGTTTGCCCAACTATCAGGCGCTGTTTCACTTCGAGCACAACCTGATGGCCGATTTCCGCTTCATCAAGGGCGCGGTGGAGGCGGGCGTACCACAAGTGCTGGTCACGGGCACCTGCTTCGAATACGGGATGCAGAGCGGGCCGCTCGACGAGCAGACCGCGCCGCAGCCGGGCAACCCGTACGGGTTGGCCAAAAACACCCTACGTCTGTTCCTCGAAAACCTGCAGCGGGTTCAACCGTTCACGCTGCAATGGGCGCGGCTGTTTTACCTGCACGGCGCGGGGCAAAACCCCAACAGTCTGCTCGCGGCGCTGGACCGGGCGATCGATGCCGGCGACGAGCGCTTCAACATGTCGGGCGGCGAACAATTGCGCGATTACCTGGCGATCGAGACGGCTGCCGGTTACCTCGCGGCGATCATGCAGCAGCGTGATTTCGATGGCGTGATCAATTGCGCCAGCGGCCAACCGATTTCGGTAAGGGCACTGGTCGAACAGCGTGTGCGTGAGCGCGGCGCTTCGATCGATTTGAACCTGGGCCATTACCCGTACGCGACCCACGAGCCCATGGCGTTCTGGGGCGTGGCGGACCGTATGCAACAGCTACTGGGAGCAGAGCATGAGGCATGAGTTGTATCGGGTCGCCGACCTGCCGGTGTTGCAGAACCGCACCTTTGCCGACCCGGCCTCGGCCAAGGCTTCGGCGAGGGCCGACATGGTACTGGTGCAAGATGAAAAGAGCGGGTTGATCTTCAACCAGGCCTTCGATGCCGACAAGCTCAGCTACGACGCCGACTACCAGAACGAGCAGGCGCATTCCGGCCAGTTCCAGAAGCACCTGAGCGATGTCGAAGGCATCATTGCCCGCCACTTCAAAGGGCAGGAACTGATCGAAGTCGGTTGCGGCAAAGGCTACTTTCTCGAACTGCTCAAAGGCCTGGGCTACGCCATCACCGGCATCGACCCGGCCTATGAAGGCAACAACGCCGACGTGATCAAGGCGCCGTTCACCCGTGGCCTCGGCCTGGCGGCAGACGCCATCGTGCTGCGTCATGTGCTGGAACACATCCAGGACCCGGTGAGTTTTCTGGCCGAGATGGCCGACGCCAATCAGGGCGGGCAGATCTACATCGAAGTGCCGTGCTTCGACTGGATCCTCGAACACCGCGCCTGGTTCGACCTGTTCTATGAGCACGTCAATTATTTCCGCCTCGATGACCTGCGCCGGATGTTCGGCACCGTGCATGAGGCCGGTCACCTGTTCGGTGGCCAATACCTGTACATCGTCGCGGACCTTGCGACCTTGCGCCTGACCCCGGAACAACCGGTGTCACGCCTGGACCTGCCGGGTGGTTTTACCGGCAGCCTCGAGCGCGCGGTGCAAATCATTCAGGCAAACCCGGAGCAGGGTTCGGCGATCTGGGGCGCATCGTCCAAAGGCGTGATCTATTCGCTGTTCCTGCAACGGGCCGGTGTGGCGGTGGATCGCGTGGTGGATATCAACCCGGCCAAACAGGGGCGGTATCTGCCTCTGAGCGGCGCGCGCGTGTCCTCGCCCCAGGAGGCGATGGACGCCTTGCCCGAAGGCGCCAACCTGTTTGTGATGAACTCCAACTACCTCGAAGAAATCAAGCGGATGACCGGTGGACGCTACGTCTATCACGCCGTAGACAGCGCTTCGTTCCAGTGACTATTGAGACTTATAAAATGACCGACAACACCATCAATAAAGCGTTCGAAGCCGAGTGCCAGGCAGAAATCGCGCGTCAGGGCGATGACCAGAAACTCACCGGCCTGGCCCGGGATTTCTTCAACGAATCGGCCCGGCACAAATACAGCTACCACTTCTCGTGGATGGGCCGTCCGATCATCCAGTTGCCGCAAGACATGATGGCAATGCAAGAGATCATCTGGCAGGTCAAGCCGGACCTGGTGATCGAATGCGGCATCGCCCATGGCGGTTCGATCATCTACTACGCATCGCTGCTGGAACTGCAGGGCCACGGTGAAGTGCTGGGCATCGACCTCGATATTCGTGCGCATAACCGCGAAGCCATCGAAAGCCATCCGATGAGCAAACGCATCTCGATGATCGAAGGTTCGAGTATCGACCCGGCTATCGCCGCACAAGTGCGCGCCGCGGCCGAGGGCAAGAAAGTCATCCTGGTGCTGGACTCCAACCACACCCACGATCACGTGCTCGAAGAACTGCGTTTGTATGCACCACTGGTGTCGGTGGACAGCTACTGCGTCGTGATGGACACCGTGGTCGAAGACATGCCGGAAGATGCATTCCCGGACCGTCCATGGGGCAAGGGTGACAACCCGAAAACCGCAGTCTGGGCCTACCTGGAAGAAAACCGCGATTTCGAGATCGACCGTGCGATGGACAACAAACTGCTGATTTCAGTTGCGCCGGATGGCTACCTGCGCCGCGTGCGTTAAGCGACACCTTTATTCAAGCGTTCATCAGGCAATCGGTCTGTGGTGGGGAAGGATATGCAAGGCATTTACGGTTCTGAAAACACGCTGCCCCTGAGTGAACTGTTCACTCTGGTGCTGATTTCACACAATCGCCCGGCGTTTTTGCGCAGGGCATTGCAGTTCTACAGCACATTGCCTTGCAAGATTCTGGTCCTCGATTCATCGACCGTTGCGCTGGAGGGCGCGGCTGCGGTCGCGGACACCATCGACTACCGTCATTTGCCGCAGTTTGGCTATTGGGGTATCCAGACCAAACTGGTGTACGGCGTCGAGCAAGTCACCACGCCGTACATGGTCTTCGCCTCCGACGATGATTTTCTGCTGCACGGTGCACTCACCGAGTCGGTGAGCTTCCTCGAAGCCAACCCGGACTACGGTCTGTGCCATGGCTATTGCCTGATGTACCTGACCCACTCCAACTATGTGCAGTACTACCGTCGTGACAAAAAAGTGCACGAGGACTACAACGCCGAGCGCGGTCAGGATCGTGTACTCGATTACATGAGCCAGTACATTCCGCCGTTCTATGCGGTTCACCGCACATCGTTGCTGCGTGACTGGTATCAGGCGATGCCTGAAAAAACGATCTTCGAGTGGCAGGAAATCGGGCATGTCTACTACATGCTGGCACGGGCCAAGGCGCGGATTCTCCCGGCGCCTTATGTGGTGCGTGAGGTCAACTATGGCCGCTCGGATCACAACACCGAAATCATGACGACCCTGACCTTCAAGGATGCGCGTTCAGTAGCGGAGCGCGAGCGCTTTGCCGGGTTTCTGGCGTCTCTGCCGACCGGCATCAGTGGTCTGGATGAACAACAGACTGCAGAGGTTGCCCTGCAAAGCTTCGCTGCCCTGGCCGAAAGTCTGACGACCCGTAACGCGCTGACCATCGAACCCATTTTCGAGTCTTACTGGAAGGACCCGACGGTGGAGCCGAAGCGGATTTTCGGCGCTCAGCAATACGTCGAAATGCCGTTCTACAACAGCGCTTTCTTCGAACAACTCACGCAGTGCGAATTTCTCCTGCACGCGATGCCGGCCGGACGCTTGCAACTCGAAGAAATGGAAGGCGCATTGCTCAAGCAAGAAGCCTTGCAGCGCACCTACTCCAATGACAGTTCGGCAACGATCCAGAACCGTCTGCTTGAAGCTGTGCAACTGGGAGCCTTCAACCGTCGGGTGGTGCAGAAACTGGCGCAGCAGCTGCAACAGATGGATGAGCCCGCCGATGCCCAGGTGCTCACCGACTGGGTTCAGCGCCTGGACAGCGTGCCGACCTTCGACAGTCGCCAGATGCTCGACACGATGCCATCGGGACGTCTGCACAACTGGCTGCAAGCCCGGAAACCGAACGACACCGCGGTGAGGAAAATCAATCAGCACCTGGCGGCTAACGAAGGGGGCCCTCAGTTCGGCATTCTGCTGCTCGATCTGGACGCGGACATGGACAAACTCCAGGTCACTCTGGATAGCCTCATGGAAAGTGCATTCCGGGCGTTCAAGGTGGTGATCTTCACCACGGGCGATTTGCCTGCGGTCACCACTGCCCAGAACACGCTGCATTTCGTCAAGGTCACGTCGGCCAATTATGTCGACAAGCTGAACCAGATCGCTCGCCAGTCGACTTCGGAGTGGCTGCTGCTGGCCGAGGCGGGTGACGAGTTCACCGCTGCCGGTTTCTTGCGTGCCAGCCTCGAGTTGCAGAACGCCGAGGGTTGCCGTGCGGTGGCGATGGACGAAATTCATCGCCGGCCCAATGGCACGCTGGTCGATGTATTCCGGCCAGCCTTCAACCTCGACCTGTTGCAGAGCATTCCGGCACTCGTCGCGCGGCACTGGCTGATCCGCCGTGAAGCGCTGGTGGAGGTCGGCGGTTTTGCCCGTGAACTCACCTCTGCACTCGAGTTCGACCTGCTGCTGCGCTTGATTGAAACCGGCGGCCTGTCCGGTCTTGCCCATTTGGCCGAGCCGTTGCTGATCACCGCCGCACCCGAGCTGGCACCCAATGACCACGAGCGTCAGACGCTGGTTCGTCATTTGGCAACGCGCGGTTATCAGGCTCAGGTCAGCGCGGAAGTGTCAGGTGGTTACCGCATCGACTACCGTCATGCCGCTCGCCCGAAGGTGTCGATCATCATCCATAGCGAGGACAACCTCGAGCACTTGCAGCGCTGCCTGGTCAGCGTCTTGCAGCGCACACGCTATCAACATAATGAAATCGTCATTGCCGATAACCACAGCCAGTCCACCGAGCTGCTCGCCTGGCTCGACAACCTGGAGAAAAACGGCGCAGGCCGGATTCGTCTGGTCAAGGCCGCGCATCGCCTGAGCACGTCAGCCCTGATCAACCTGGCCGTCGAGCAGGCGCAAGGTGAATACCTGGTGCTGCTGGCGGCGGACGCCGAAGTGGTCAACGCGAACTGGATCGAGGCGTTACTCAATCAGGCCCAGCGTCCCGAAGTCGGTGTGGTCGGTGCCAAGCTGCTGGATCGCGAAGGCAGTGTCACCAGTGCCGGCCTGATTCTGGGGCTCAACGGCGAGATCGCTTCGCCCTTCATCGGCGAGAAAAAGGACGCGTCGGGCTATATGCGCAGACTGCTCGTCGAACAGAATTACGCGGCCCTCTGCGGTGCGTGCCTGATGATTCGCAAGGAGGTTTTCGATGCCCTCGGCGGTCTGGATCGTGAGCATTTCGATGAGGTGTACGCCGATATCGATTTTTGCCTGAAAGTCGCCGACGCCGGTTTGCTTACGGTGTGGACGCCGCAGGTTCAGATTGCCCACCCGGGAACCTTGCCGGACGATCCGAATGCAGTGGCAGCCTTGCGTGACAAGTGGCAGGCGCGCTTTGCGCACGATGAGGCTTACAACCAGAACCTGGCTCTGACCGGCAAGGGGTTTACCCTCGGTGACGCTTGCGGTGTGAACTGGGCGCAGTTGCTTGCATCAGCTGTCTGATCAAATAAAAGGACTCACGCCATGTGCAACGACAATTTGATGTTCAAAAGTGCGCGTATTTGCCGGCTCGCCGGGCGTCGCGTCGAGTCACGGACATGATGCCTTACCGGATTCCCTACGGCCGGCAGAACATTGATCAGGCGGATATCGACGCTGTGATGGAAGTGCTCAAGTCGCCCTGGCTGACTCAGGGGCCGACCATTGAACGCTTCGAAAGAGCCTTGGCCGACCACTGTCAGGCGGAGCACGCGGTCGCCGTGTGCAATGCCACGGCGGCATTGCACATCGCCTGTCTTGTCGCGGGCCTTGGCCCTGGGGATTATCTCTGGACCAGCCCGAATACGTTTGTCGCGTCGGCCAACTGTGCTCGCTACTGTGGAGCCGACGTCGATTTCGTCGACATTGACCCGCACACCCTGAACCTTGATGCGAAGTTGCTCGCAGAAAAACTCGAGGTGGCCGAAGCCGCCGGAAAACTGCCCAAAGTGGTGATCGCGGTCGCCTTCGCCGGGCAGAGCTGCGACATGCGCACCCTCGCGCAGCTATCCGAGCGGTACGGCTTTATCTTGATCGAGGACGCCGCCCATGCGGTGGGTGCCTCGTACCTGGGGCGACCGGTAGGTTGTGGTCAATATGCGGCCATGACCATTTTCAGCTTCCACCCGGTCAAGGTCATCACCAGCGCCGAGGGTGGCATGGTGCTGACCAATAATGCCGAGTATGCCGAGCGTCTGCGGCGGCTGCGCAGCCACGGCATCACGGGTGACCCGGCACAGATGAAGGTGCCGGAGACGGGGTTGTGGTACTACCAGCAATTGGAGCTGGGGTTCAATTACCGGATGTCCGACCTGCACGCGGCACTGGGGCTTTCGCAGATGGCGCGTCTGGATGCCTTCGTCGCCAAGCGACGTCAATTGGCCGCACGCTACTCCACGTTGCTGGCCGGGCTCGCTGTGACATTGCCGGCCGAACAACCAGGTGCCGGGTCTGCCTGGCACCTTTATGTGGTGCGGTTGCAACTGACGCGTATCAAGCTCAGTCAACCGCAAGTATTCGAGGCTTTGCGGGCGGCGGGACTGGGTGTGAACCTGCACTACATTCCGGTGCATTTGCAGCCTTACTACCGCGAGCAAGGTTTCAAGGATGGCGATTTCCCGCAGGCCGAGCGTTATTTTGCCGAGGCCATCAGCCTGCCGTTGTACCCCGATCTGACGGATGAGCAACAAGATGAAGTGGTCGCGCATCTGGGGCGAATCCTGGGTTGATACTTTTTTGCTAACCAATACAACTGGAGTGGCTTTGTGAAAGGGCAGCACGCAGCACGGGGAAAAGGCTCGCCAAGCGTTGGGCAACCGGTTCTGAGCATCGCCGGGCGTCGCATCGGTCCCGCCGAGCCTCCTTACATCGTTGCCGAGATGTCGGGGAACCACAACGGCGACATCAACCGTGCCTTTCGCATTATTGAAGCCGCCAAGCTGGCCGGTGCGGATGCGGTCAAGATTCAGACGTACCGTGCCGACACCATCACCATTGATCACAGTGGGGCGGAGTTCATGGTGAGCGGCGGTCTCTGGGATGGTCGGCGCCTCTATGAACTCTATGAAGAAGCCCACACGCCGTGGGAGTGGCACCAAGCGATTTTTGAACATGGCCGCAAAGTCGGGATTACCGTGTTTTCGTCACCCTTTGACGCCACGGCGGTGGATTTCCTCGAATCCCTTGGTACACCGGCCTACAAGATTGCCTCGCCTGAGTTGATCGACCTGCCGCTCATTCGCAAAGTGGCTCGCACGGGCAAGCCCATCGTGATGTCTACGGGCATGGCAACACTTGAGGAAATCGGTGAAGCGGTCGAGGCTGCGCGTTCGGCCGGGGCCACAGAGATTGTGGTGCTTCACTGCACCGCCGCGTATCCAGCGCCGCCAGAAGAGGCGAACCTGGCAACGATCGCCGAGATCGCCCGGCGTTTCGACGTCGTGGCCGGTCTCTCCGACCATACGCTCGGCACGGTGGTGTCGGCCATTGCCGTCGGGCTGGGGGCGTGTTTCATTGAAAAGCATTTCACCCTTGCTCGCGCCGAGGGTGGGGTCGATAGCGCCTTCTCGCTGGAACCCGCAGAGCTGGCCGAACTCGTGACGACGGCGCGCATTGCCCATGTGGCGGTCGGCGCTCCGGCATTCGAGCCCACACGGTCGGAACAGATTGTCCTGAAAAATCGCCGTTCGCTCTATGTCGTGGCACCGGTCGCCAAGGGCGAAATGCTGACCGAGGCGAACGTGCGCTCTATCCGTCCCGGTAACGGACTCAAGCCCAAGTTTCTTGATGGGGTGCTTGGGCGCAGGGCTGCGCGCGAGCTTGCCTTTGGCGAGCCACTCGATGCCTCTATGATCGACGGAGGAATTGATCCATGACCGGCACACCTGGCGCCGTCGCGATCATTCCTGCCAGAGGTGGCAGCAAGCGGATCCCTCGCAAAAACATTCGCCTGTTCCGTGGGCGCCCCATGTTGGCCTGGTCCATTGAAGCGGCACTCGCCTCCGGCGCTTTCGACACAGTCATGGTCAGCACCGATGACGCGGAGATTGCTGAAGCCGCACGCGCCTTGGGCGCCGAGGTTCCCTTTCTGCGCTCGGCAGCGGCAGCGGACGATCACGCCACCACATCGCAGGTTCTGCTTGAGGTGCTGGATCAATACGCCGAGGCGGGCGTGCAGTTCGATCTTGCCTGCTGCCTCTATCCGACGGCGCCTTTCGTGCGGCCACAAGACCTTACTGACGGACGCGCGCAGCTGTTGGGAAGCCGGTTTGACGTCATCATGCCTGTCGCGGCGTTTTCTTATCCGATCTGGCGATCGCTGCAACGTGAGGACGATGGTTGCATCGCCCTGAACTTCCCTGAACACCTCAACGCCAGGTCACAAGACCTGCCGGTCGCCTATCACGATGCCGGTCAGTGGTACTGGTTCCGCACCGAGGCGTTTTTGCGCGACCAAGTGCTGATGGGCGCGAACACCGGCTCGATCATTCTGCCTGCTATGCAGGTGCAGGATATCGATACCGAGGACGACTGGGCGCTTGCCGAGCTGAAACATGAAAGGATGTTTGGATGAATGACCCGCGTCTACGCCGGCACGAGTTCGGTTTTCTGGAGGTAGTGGATCGTCCCACTCCAGAGGCCTTGAGCGAATATTATGCGCAGGCCTATTTTCAGAACGCGGCCAGTAGCAGTTTTCGAAAGTCTTATTCAGAAGAGGAGCTCGAGGTCATCGAGCTGCGAATCGCGCAAAAGGCGGGGCAGGCTCGCACACTCTTGAGTGATGACCAGCCCGGTAGTCTGCTGGATGTCGGCTGCGGTGAAGGCTTCGTGCTGAGGTTCTTTGAGCGACTCGGGTGGCAGGTTCAAGGCATCGACTACAGTCGCGCAGGCGTGCAACAGGTCAATCCGGCCTACGCCAATCATGTCGAGCAGGGTGATGTCTTCGAACTGCTCGAGGCGCGTATCGCGTCTGAACAACAATACGATCTGGTCTGGCTGGGCAACGTGCTCGAGCATGTGCTGGAGCCTGTGAGCCTGCTGCAATCACTGCGCCGTTTAGTGGCTCCGGGCGGGCTGCTTGTGGTGACTGTTCCGAACGATGGCACGGCCTATCACGAAGAACTGTACGCGGCGGGCACGATACCTGAGCGGTTCTGGGTGGCTGTGCCCGATCACTTGTCGTACTTCACCGCCGACAGCCTGCGCCGCACGGCTGAAGCCACGGGCTGGGACTGTCTTGCGATTCAGGGAGATTTCCCGATCGACCTTTTTCTCGCCCATGAAGGATCGAACTACATCGCTGATCGTTCCCGAGGGCCGCAAGCCCATCGGGCCCGGTTGATGCTTGAGCGGCTGATCGGGCAAGCAGGCATCGAAGCATCCAACCGCTTCTACGCGGCACTCGTTGATGTGGGGTTCGGTCGCAACCTGACCGCGTTCTTTAGACCGAAACCCTGAGGAGTCACTACATGACAGACAAAACCATACGAACACTGGTGGGATCGACGCAGTCCGAGACTGAACGCAAGCAGATGCTCGTCGATCGACTTCGCGCCTCTCGGATACCCGACCGTGAGCTGTTGGACAACATCGGCCTCTACCTCACGCGACAGACACTGTCGCGGATCAACTTCATGCAGATGCTCTACCAGATGATCGTGCCCGTCCACGGGGTCATCATGGAGTTTGGTGTGCGGTGGGGGCAGAACATGGCGTTGTTTTCCACGTTGCGGGGAATACACGAACCCTTCAATTACAACCGCAAGATCATCGGCTTCGATACCTTTGAGGGGTTCCCGGCAGTCGCGCCGCAGGATGGTGGCGGCGTACAACCGGGTGACTACGGCGTAGTGGAAAACTGGAAGGAAGAACTCGAGGGGATCCTCGACTTTCACGCGCAAAACGCGCCGATCCCACACAAGAAAAAGCACGAACTGGTCACGGGTGATGCCACGATGTCGCTTCCCGGGTATCTCAAGGCGCATCCCGAAACCATCGTGGCGTTGGCCTATTTCGACTTCGATATCTACAAGCCGACCCATGACTGCCTCGAGGCGATCCTGCCGTACCTGACCAAGGGCAGCATTCTGGCGTTCGACGAACTGAACACACCGGAATTTCCTGGCGAAACCATCGCCGTGCGCGAAGTGCTGGGGTTGTCTCGTTACGCCATACGGCGAGACCCTTCCAATCCACTCACCTCTTATCTGGTGATCGAATGAGTGCGACGGTCGTTCGATACCGGGTGATGCCGACCCCGAAGCTGTCGGACGGGGTGCTCGAGGTACGAGCGGTACAACCGGCCGACATCGAAGCGATCCGGCAATGGCGAAATGCCCAGATGGACGTGCTGCGCCAAACGGCTCCGATATCGCCTGAACAGCAGGCGCATTATTTTGCCGAGCATGTCTGGCCCCAGAGCGAAAGTCTGGAGCCCTCGCAGGTTTTGGTCGCCCTGGAACGTGCAGGTGTCTTGATCGGGTACGGTGGGCTGGTCCACATTTCCTGGGCAAACCGTCGGGCCGAAGTTTCATTTTTGCTCACCCCGGAACTCGAAAAGAACTCGGACGAGCTCATCGCGCTGTTTTCACGTTTCCTGGACTTGATGAAACAACTGGCTTTTGACGATCTCGGACTGCGGCGCCTGTGCACCGAAACGTTTGCGCACCGCACTCGTCACATCGCGACACTCGAGGCTTCGGGGTTTAGTTGCGAAGGACGCTTGCGTGAGCACGTGCTGATTGACGGCAAGCCCACGGACTCGTTTGCCCACGGTTTGCTGGCCTTCGAATGGAAAAATGGTCAGTGAGCGACATTCAGACTCCCTTGAAAGGCACGGCTCGCCATGTGCTCGTTACTTCCGCTTCGCGTAAGGCACCGCTGGTGCGCGCGATGCAGGACGCTGTCCGGCGGATACATCCCGAGGCTCGCGTGATTGCTGGCGACCTCGATCCTGAAGCGCCAGCGCGCTATGTGGCTGACGGGTTCTGGCAGATGCCGCCTGTGACCGACGCTGAGCTGCCGGCGCTGATTCAAGGGTGTCACCAGCGGGGAATCGCGGTGGTTTTTCCGACCCGCGATGGCGAGTTGCCTTTTTGGGCGCGCCACCGGGAAACGCTATCCGCAGCGGGTATCTCAGTCGTCGTCTCCAACCCCGAGGCCGTTGAGCGTTGCCTCGATAAACTCGCTTTCGCTCGCTTCGGCAAAGAAGTTGGCCTGCCGGTCATTGAGGCGGCGATGACACCCGAGGCCGTTGGCGCCGGACCTTATGTGGTCAAAGAACGTTACGGCGCGGGTTCCCGGGCGATCGGGCTTGATTTGCCGATCGATGCCGCTCGCCATCACGCGCAAAGCCTGGAGGCACCGATCTATCAGCCATTTGTACCAGGGCCGGAAATCAGTATCGACGGCTGGCTTGATCGCGATGGTTCGGTGGTGGGCGTGCTGCTGCGCAGACGCGACCGTGTGATCGCTGGCGAATCGCAGATAACGACCACTTTTCGCAGTGAAGCGCTTGAACGTGAAGCGGTTCGCGCCCTGGCGGCGCTGGACTTGCGCGGTCCCGTGGTGATGCAAGCCATCGTCATCGACGACACGCTGCGCATCATTGAATGCAATCCTCGTTTTGGCGGTGCCTCCACCACCGCTATTGCGGCTGGGCTGGACGTCCTTTACTGGAGCCTTGACGAGGCTTTCGGGCTGGGACTGCCACCTGTTTTCAATCGTATTGCCGGCGAGGTCAGACAGGTTCGTCTGCCCGCCGATCTGGTGCTGCATGATCCTGATTTTTGACCTCGACGATACGCTCTACGACGAGAGCAGCTTCGTCACCAGCGGGCTAGACGCCGTGGCTCGCCACGGCGAGGAAGTCTTCGGCTGGAATGCTGAACAGTCGCTGGGCCTTATGCTGGACGTGCTGGAGCGCGAGGGGCGAGGGCGGGTTTTCGACCGATGGCTTGAGTCCCATGGGCAGTTGTCGAAAGCGCGCGTGGCCGAGTGCGTGAACGTTTATCGGCATCATCGCCCGAGCCTCGAATTGTTTCCCGCCGCCCGGGTTGTGCTTGACCGATTCGGTGGGCAAGTGCCGCTTTATCTCGTCACCGACGGGCACAAAATCGTGCAGCAGAACAAAGTTGAGGCGCTGGGGCTGTTTTCAACGTTTCGACGGGTCTTGATCACTCATCGTTTTGGTATCCGCCATGCGAAGCCTTCCCTGCACTGCTTCGAGCGTATTCGCCAGGCAGAAGGCTGTTGCTGGGCCGACATGGTCTACGTCGGTGACAACCCCGCCAAGGATTTCGTCAACCTCAACCCTCTGGGGGCATTGACCGTTCGGGTTCAGACCGGTGGACATCGCAACGTCGTGGCGCTGCCGGGCTACGACGCGCAAGTATCCATCCCTGACCTTGACGCGCTCCCCGGGGTCCTGGCCGCACACTTTCAGGCCGCTCCACACGTTGGTCGAATGGCCCCTTCTGGCGCTGATTCGGCAAAATAGCGTGACCTGCGAGTCATAACGCGCATCTTCACTGTATTGTATTAATCGGGAAGGTGGCGCCTGGCCTGTTTTTGGCCCAGTGATAGCCTTTTATTCTTCCCGCTGTCGCCTCAATGAGGCGGCGTTTTTCTCCGTTTGTCGGCGCCCCTCGAATCATTACGAGCGGTGGTATTGGGCTGTTTATTATTGGGAAGCCGTAATGATTGGCATAAAAAGCATTGCGAGCTACGTTCCTGTAGCCGGCGTGGACAATTACGCACAAGGTGCAAAATTCGAAAAGGATGAAGAGTTCATCCTGGGCAAGATCGGTTCGGCCTTCCTGCCGCGCAAAGATGCTGGTCAGGAAACCTCGGACCTGTGTGTCGAAGCAGCCAATGCGCTGTTCGCCAACAATCCGGACTTGAAACGTGAAGACATCGACGTACTGATCGTCGTCACGCAGAACGGCGACGAAGAAGGCCTGCCACACACCGCCGCCATCGTTCAGGACAAGCTGGGCCTGCCGACCACCGTCGCCGCGTTCGATATTTCCCTGGGCTGCTCCGGCTACGTCTATGGCATCTACGCCATCAAGGGCTTCATGGAAGCCGCAGGCTTGAAGAATGGCCTGCTGATCACCGCAGATCCGTACTCGAAGATCGTCGACCCGGAAGACCGCAACACCACCATGCTGTTTGGCGATGCCGCCACTGCAACCTGGATGGGCGAAAACGCGCCATGGCAATTGGGCAAGGCCAAGTTCGGTACCGACGGTTCCGGTGCGCCGCACCTGAAGGTGACCGACGGGGTGTTCTTCATGAACGGTCGTCAGGTGTTCAACTTCGCGCTGCTGAAAGTCCCGGCGCACTTGCACGAACTGCTGACCGATTCGCAGCTGACCGCTGATGATATCGATGCGTTCTGCATTCACCAGGGCAGTGCCGCGATTGTCGACGCTGTAGCGCGCCGCTTTGAAGGCGAGCCGGAGAAGTTCATCAAGGACATGGTCGAGACCGGCAACACCGTGTCATCGAGCATCCCGCTGCTGCTGGAAAAACACGTGCTGGACTCCACCTGGAAACGTGTGGCGTTGAGCGGTTTCGGTGTTGGTTTGTCATGGGGTTCGGCGATTATCTATCGCCCTTGAACTTTCAAAACCCAGGCACAAAAAAAGCGTTCAAGGTGTAACCTTGAACGCTATTTTTTTGCCCGAATGAAAAGCGAGGCTCCATGAGCGAGTTGTTTGAGCGCAACGGCGAGTTGATTCAGCGGCGCTGGCCCAAGGTCTGGCATCGACTGTCGGTGGAGAACAGCGCCGCCTTGCAAGCTGATCTGGTGGAGGGCCTGGGCTCGACGTTGAGCATCAATGGCATTCAGTTGACCAGTCGCCATGACCGCACTCGCGAAGCGTTGCTTCAGGCCGACAGTCTGCCCGTCGACAGTCCTGTGGTGCATGTCTATGGCACCGGGCTGGGTGATTTGCAGCTGCAATTGCTGGAGCGTGCCGGGCTTGAACGGTTGTACGTGCACATTCTGAACGGCGCGGTGTTTGCCTTGGTGCTGCAACTGCTCGATCAACAGAAGTGGCTCGGCGATTCGAGAGTGGTGCTGCTATACGCCGGCGATCTGGCGGAAATCCAGTTACCGTACTTCGCGCTGCCTTCGGAACTGGTGCTGGCGGACGACTACAACGCCAAGATCCGCGACCGGCTGATCAGCGAAACCCACTTGACCTTCAACAATCGCGAATTCAATGCCGACAATCCGGAAATTGCCGAGCGTTTGCGGGCGTGTGTCGAGCGTGTTCGTGACGATGCCGATGCTGCCGAGCTGTTTGCCACCTGTTCCGGCAGGGAAGTGTTTGTCATTGCCACCGGGCCGAGCCTGGAACAGCACTTCGACACGCTGCGTACGGTACGCGAACAGGCGCAACGGCCACTGTTCATTTGCGTCGATACTGCCTACCGGCCGCTTATCGAGCATGGCATCAAGCCGGATATGGTGGTCACGATTGATCAGCGCATCTCGACGCGGCATTTGCCGTGCGATGCCACGAGCGATATCACGCTGGTCTATATGCCCATGGTTGATCCGGAGGTTTTGGGAGGTTGGCAGGGCAAGCGTTACGTGGCCTATTCCGCCAGTCCTGTTTATAGGGACATGCGCGAGCAGTTGCCCAAGGCCCAACTGTTTGTCGGTGGCAGTGTGATTCACCCGGCGGTGGACCTGGCGGTACACATGGGGGGCAGCCAGATCACGCTGTTCGGCGCCGACTTTGCGTTCCCGAACAACAAGACCCACGCCGGCTGGAATGACGGTGATCTTGGGCCGCAAGTGGGCGCTGCCCGGCACTGGGTCCTCGATGGTCACGGTCGGAGGGTCAAGACACAGCTCAATTTCCGCAGTTACTTGTGCGAGCTGGAACGGTATATCGCCGGGCATCCTCGGGTGACTTTCTATAACAGCAGTCGGGCAGGGGCGATGATCGTCGGCACGACGTTTCACCCGGAGCTCACGCGATGACTGAATTTTCCCTGATTGCCGAGGCGCGGCGGTGTTCTGTCTTGTTCCGTCTGGGGCGAGATGTCGAAGCGGCGCTGCTTATGGTCCAGGTGTGCAGTGATGTGCAATCCGCTTTGGGTCGTGAGAATGCCGAGGCCCAGTCTCGCTGGACGGCGTTGCTCACGGACATGCTTGCCTGTCAGGAGGCGCAGGATTGGTTGGCGCTGGCTGATTATCTCGACCATGAGTTGCCCCAATTGCTGGAAGCGGCCACCGCCGGTTAAGGCTGTTTGACAATATGCCGGTACAGGCGAGTCCTCGCTGTCCCGATACCGGCAATTCCCTGGCGTCACTTTTTTGGGTTGGAACGCCGCCAAGCCCTTGTTTCATTGAGGGTGGCAGTGTGATGGCAAATTTTTTTCAAAATGCCCTAAAGCAACCTGCATTCGCGACGATAACTATTACGAAGGTTCTCTAGGCCATACCCGGCGGTTGCCAGGGCCGGAAGCCGCAGTACCCAACCAACGAGGAATTCGTCATGGCTTTGACAGTAAACACCAACACTACTTCGCTGAACGTTCAGAAGAACCTGAACCGTGCTTCCGACGCTCTGTCGACTTCGATGACTCGCTTGTCTTCCGGCCTGAAAATCAACAGCGCTAAAGACGACGCCGCCGGCCTGCAGATCGCTACCCGTATGACCTCGCAGATCCGTGGTCAGACCATGGCTATCAAAAACGCCAACGACGGTGTTTCGATCGCTCAGACCGCTGAAGGCGCTCTGCAAGAATCGTCCAACATTCTGCAGCGTATGCGTGAAATCGCACTGCAATCGCGAAACGACTCCAACGGTACTGCTGACCGTACCGCTCTGGACAAAGAATACAAACAGTCCATCGACGAACTGACCCGTATTGCCAAGTCCACTAACCTGAACGGCAAGGCTCTGATCGACGGTACTGCTGGTGCGATGGAATTCCAGGTTGGTGCGGGTACTACTTCCGACAACCAGATCACTCTGACCCTGTCGACCAGCTTCGACGCCAGCGCCCTGGGCATGACCGGTACTACCATTTCCGGTACTTCCAACGCAGCCAACCACTCGGCAGTACTGTCGGCTGTTTCGGCTATCGACGCTGCACTGGCGAACATCAACGCCACTCGTGCTGACCTCGGTGCTGCTCAGAACCGTTTCTCCACCACCATCTCCAACCTGCAAAACATCAACGAAAACGCCGAAGCTGCACGTAGCCGCGTACAAGATACCGACTTCGCTGCTGAAACTGCACAGCTGACCAAGCAACAAACTCTGCAACAAGCTTCCACCGCAGTTCTGGCCCAGGCCAACCAACTGCCATCCGCTGTACTGAAACTGCTTCAGTAATAGCCGGGTGAGTTTTGGCGGGGGAGTGCGCACGCGCGCTCTCTCGCTTTTTTAGTTTAAGAGGTGATGGACATGGATATGAGCGTGAAGCTGAACTTGTCTTATCCAGCTGCGAAGCCGGCGACGACCGTTGCTGACAAGCCGGTGGAGAAGCCTCGAGCCGATGCTGCCACAGTGGCAACGGTCAAGGATGAGCCAAAAGACGCAGTAACCGAGCAGGACAAACTGAAGATGGCCGTTCAGGAAATTGAAAAGTTCGTTCAATCGGTCAAGCGCAACCTGGAGTTCTCGATTGATGAGCCTTCAGGCAAGGTAATTGTCAAAGTGATTGCCAGCGACTCGGGTGAAGTGGTTCGCCAGATCCCCAACGAAGAAGTCCTCAAGCTGGCCAATAGTTTGAATGATGCAAGCAGCCTGTTGTTCAGCGCTAAAGTCTGACAGCTGGCACGAATTTTGTTGCTATGTTCTTTTGGGCGTTGTAATGGTCAAAAGGCCGGCGACACACTGAAGGGAGTCCCACATGGCAAGTCCAATTCTACCGGGTCTGGGGTTAGGCTCCGGTCTTGATACCACTGCTATCGTCAAAGCCTTGGTTGATGCTGACAAATCAGCGAAGCAGAGTCAGATCAACCGGCAGACGACCACCAATACCTCGCAGATTTCCGGTATCGGGACCCTCAAGAGTGTGCTGGCGAATTTCCAGACCGCGATCAAAAACCTTGGTAGTACCACGACCCCGCAGTTCCTGGGGTACACCGCCACGAGTTCCGATCCGAAAGTGCTGACCTCTGTTGCCAGCAACTCGGCGGTCAACGGCACTTATGTCATCAAGGTCGACAGCCTTGCGACCTCATCGAAAGTGGCGACTGCTGCGTTTCCCAGTGCTAGCAGTGCCATTCCGAGTGGTACGCTCAATATCACTCAAAATGGCATTACCCGTCCTGTCGATATTCAACCTGGCGCTACGTTGCAGTCGGTACGGGATGCGATCAATGCCCAGCAAGGTTCCAATGGCTTCAGTGCCAACATTATCACTGACTCCACCGGTTCGCGTCTGGTCGTGGGGTCTACCGTTACCGGTTTGGGATCCGACATCACGCTCAGCAATATTCCCGGCCTGGAAATCACGGCGGGTCAAAAAATGGGCGCCTCGCCTACGGCGACCTCGGCCGGTGCCATCGGCGAATTCGCTGCGGACGCCAAGTTCACGGTTGACGGACTCGCGATCACCAGCAAATCCAATACCGTGGACGGAGCTGTTTCCGGGCTGACGCTGAACCTGGTGGCAGGTGGTGGGGCGACATCCACTGTGACAGTCGGGCCGAACAGTGACGGTTTGAAAAAATCGGTCCAGGCCTTTGTCGACGCTTACAACCAGGTGGTTACCAGCATCAATACGCTGACCAAGCCCACCCTGGATAAAGATGGCAAGCCGACCATTCCTGCGGCTTTGACCGGTGACCCGCTGGCTCGGGGTATCATGGCGTCGATCCGTGAACCGTTGGCCAGTACCGGTGCAGGCGACAAGCTGACCGTGCTTTCGCAGTTGGGTATTACCACCAACCAGAAAACCGGCGCGCTCGATTTCGACAGTACCAAGTTCACTACGGCGATGACCACGCAGAAACTGGGTGGCGAGATTCAGACGCTGTTTCTGGGTGATCCGACGGCAACAGGTGATGCCGCCAAGGGTTTGCTGGAACGAATGAACTCGATGCTGACGCCTTATACCGTCACTGGCAGCGAAGGCATCCTTGATGCGCGTTCGGCCAGCCTGGCGAAGGTTAAAACCAACCTGACCAGCCAGCAGGAAGCATTGGATCGTCGGATCGAAACTCTGACAGCCGTGCTGACCAAAAAGTACAACGACATGGACACCTTGGTCGGCAAGCTCAAGGCGACGGCGAACAACATTACGTCGATGTTCGATGCGATGAACGCACAGAAAAACGCCTCATAACACGCAAGCGCCAAAAGCCCGGCAGCGGATTCCGCTTGTCGGGCTTTTTTTGTTTCGATCTAAAGATTTTTGACGCGGTGTCGATACACTGGCTATACGAATCACAAAGTTTTGATGAGGTACAGCATGAACCCGATGTTAGCCCTTCGGCAGTACCAGAAGATTGGCGCTCAAGCCCAGACTTCCGAAGCCAGCCCCCATCGCCTGGTGCAAATGCTCATGGAGGGTGGCCTGGATCGCATTGCTCAGGCCAAGGGTGCCATGGAGCGCAAGGATATCCCCAACAAAGGCATTTTCATCGGCAAGGCGATCGGGATCATCGGCGGCTTGCGTGAAGGCCTGGACCTGGAAAATTCTGTTGAGTCTGTGGGTGAACTGGACAAGCTGTACACCTACATGATGAAGCGTCTGACAGAAGCCAACGTCAAAACCGATCCAAAGATTCTCGACGAAGTCGCTGATTTGCTTCGCACCGTCAAAGACGGCTGGGATGCTATCGCCGCACCGGGTCCGCAGTTTTAAGGAGATCACCATGAGTCTTGTATTGCAGCGTATCGAACACACCCGTGATGCACTCGTCGGAGCTTTGGCCGAGCGCAATTGGGAAGCCATAGGGGAGTTGGATCTGGCTTGTCGTTCCTGCATGGAAGACGTCTTGAGTGAAGTTTCGGTGGACGAGGCCGCCTTGCGCGACAATCTTGAGGAGTTGCTGGGGGTGTATAAGCAGCTTCTGGAGGCGGCGACAGGTGAGCGACAAGCAATAGTTGACGAGATGTCGCAGATCCATCAAGCACAGAACGCGGCAAAGGTTTACCATCTGTTTGGTTAATTAACCCTCAGTTAATCCAAACATAGTGCGCCATAAATTTGACTGTGCACGGTTTTTTGACTTAACTAGTGGCTGGTTCCAGATTTCAGGCGTCTACAGGCATAACGTGTCTGCAAGCGTCTAGCTTGCCCCATCATTTCGGGCATTGAGTTGACTAGGGAAGTTGCTATTGCATGTGGCGTGAAACCAAAATTCTGCTGATTGATGACGATAGCGTCCGCCGCCGCGACCTGGCGGTGATTTTAAATTTTCTTGGCGAAGAAAATTTACCCTGCGGTAGCCATGACTGGCAGCAGGCTGTCGGCTCTTTGTCATCAAGTCGTGAAGTGATCTGTGTCCTCATCGGGACGGTCAATGCTCCTGGTGCGCTTGCGGGCTTGTTAAAGACACTCTCTACCTGGGATGAGTTCCTTCCGGTTTTGTTAATGGGCGATAATTCTTCCGTTGACCTGCCGGAAGACCAGCGTCGCCGAGTGCTTTCGACCCTCGAAATGCCGCCCAGCTACAGCAAACTGCTCGATTCGCTGCACCGTGCCCAGGTCTATCGCGAGATGTACGACCAGGCCCGCGAGCGCGGTCGTCACCGCGAGCCCAATCTTTTCCGCAGTCTTGTCGGCACCAGCCGGGCGATTCAGCACGTCCGTCAGATGATGCAGCAAGTTGCCGACACCGACGCCAGCGTGCTGATCCTCGGCGAGTCGGGGACTGGCAAGGAAGTGGTCGCGCGCAACCTGCACTATCACTCCAAGCGTCGTGACGCGCCGTTCGTTCCCGTCAACTGCGGGGCGATCCCGGCCGAGTTGCTGGAGAGCGAATTGTTCGGTCATGAGAAGGGTGCCTTCACCGGGGCAATCACCAGTCGTGCCGGGCGCTTCGAACTGGCCAATGGCGGCACGCTGTTCCTCGACGAGATCGGCGACATGCCGCTGCCGATGCAGGTCAAGCTGCTGCGCGTGCTGCAGGAACGTACTTTCGAACGCGTGGGCAGCAACAAGACCCAAAGCGTCGATGTGCGCATCATCGCGGCGACTCACAAGAATCTCGAAAGCATGATCGAGATCGGCACTTTCCGCGAAGACCTGTACTACCGCCTGAACGTGTTCCCGATCGAGATGGCGCCACTGCGTGAACGTGTCGAAGACATTCCCCTGCTGATGAACGAGTTGATCTCGCGCATGGAGCACGAGAAGCGCGGTTCGATCCGTTTCAACTCCGCAGCGATCATGTCGCTGTGCCGTCACGGCTGGCCGGGCAACGTTCGCGAACTGGCCAACCTGGTGGAGCGCATGGCGATCATGCACCCGTACGGGGTGATCGGTGTGGTCGAGTTGCCGAAGAAATTCCGCTACGTCGATGACGAAGACGAGCAACTGGTCGATAGCCTGCGCAGCGATCTTGAAGAGCGCGTGGCCATCAACGGTCACACTCCGGACTTCACTGCCAACGCCATGCTGCCGCCGGAAGGCCTGGACCTGAAAGACTACCTCGGTGGTCTGGAACAGGGTCTGATCCAGCAGGCGCTGGATGATGCCAATGGCATCGTGGCGCGCGCTGCCGAGCGGCTGCGAATCCGTCGTACCACGCTGGTAGAGAAGATGCGCAAGTACGGCATGAGCCGGCGCGACGGTGATGAACAGGCGGATGATTGACGCCTGTTTTTCAAGTCGTTCATTTGTAGGCGGTTTTTTTTAGGCACGGGTATTGCTACATCCCTCGCAACGTTCCGTTTAACTGACGGTCAGCCAAGCGAGAGAGCCCGATGCCCCAAGCCGCCCAGATGTCTCCTGTCCCTGATGCTTCGGGACAAACGTCGTCCGTAGAGCAGGCAAGCCGGCTTGGCCTTGAGCAGGCTTTCGCGTTGTTCAACCAGATGTCCAGTCAGTTGACCGACTCCTACAGCATGCTCGAAGCGCGGGTTACCGAGCTCAAGGGTGAGCTGGCGGTGGTCAGTGCTCAGCGCATGCAGGAACTGGCGGAAAAAGAACGCCTGGCCAACCGTCTGCAAAACCTCCTCGATCTATTGCCTGGCGGCGTGATTGTCATCGACGCTCAGGGCATCGTGCGCGAAGCCAATCCCGCTGCCTGTGAGCTGCTCGGCCTGCCTCTCGAAGGCGAGCTGTGGCGTCATGTCATTGCCCGATGCTTTGCGCCGCGTGAAGACGATGGTCACGAAATCTCGCTCAAGGACGGTCGGCGTCTGTCGATCGCCACTCGCTCGCTGGATGCCGAGCCCGGTCAATTGGTGTTGCTCAACGACCTGACCGAAACCCGTCATCTGCAAGATCAACTGGCTCGCCACGAACGCCTGTCTTCCCTAGGTCGAATGGTCGCGTCGCTGGCTCACCAGATTCGTACCCCTTTGTCCGCCGCATTGCTTTACGCCAGTCATTTGACCGAGCAAGAGCTGCCGGTTGCCACGCAGCAACGTTTTGCCGGACGGCTCAAAGAGCGTTTGCATGAACTGGAACATCAAGTACGCGACATGTTGGTGTTTGCTCGTGGCGAGCTGCCGCTGACCGATCGCGTCACGCCGAAAATGCTGATGCAATCCTTGCAGGCAGCTGCGCTGACCCATGTGCAGGATTTGCCGGTTCGCTGGCAGTGCGACAGTCATGTGGGTGAGTTGCTGTGCAATCGTGACACGCTGGTCGGGGCGATTCTCAATCTGATCGAGAACGCGATCCAGGCCAGTGCCGGCGACGTCCGTTTGAAAGTCCATCTCTACACCCGTGACAACAACCTGCGTGTCTGCGTCAGTGACAGCGGCAGCGGCATCGATACGAAAGTGCTGGCGCGTTTGGGCGAGCCATTTTTTACCACCAAAACCACCGGGACCGGCCTTGGCCTGACCGTGGTCAAGGCCGTGGCTCGTGCCCATCAGGGAGAATTGCAGCTGCACTCGCGGTTGGGTCGCGGCACCTGCGCGCAGGTGATTCTGCCGCTGTTTTCTGATGAGAAGCGCAGTGCCCAGGGAGTGGAGTGAACGACATGGGGATCAAGGTTTTACTGGTCGAGGATGACCGCGAATTACGCGAAGCACTGACCGATACGTTGTTGCTCGCAGGGCATGACTACACAGCCGTGGGTTCGGCCGAAGAAGCGCTGGACGCCGTCGGAGCCGAGGCGTTCAGCCTGGTGCTCAGCGACGTCAACATGCCGGGCATGGACGGTCATCAACTGCTCGGATTGCTGCGCGCTCGTCAGCCGCAGTTGCCGGTGTTGCTGATGACGGCGCACGGCGCCGTAGAGCGCGCGGTCGACGCGATGCGTCAGGGCGCGGCGGATTATCTGGTCAAACCGTTCGAACCCAAGGCGTTGTTGGATCTGGTGGCACGGCATGCGCTGGGCAGTCTCGGCGCAGCTGATAGCGAGGGGCCGGTGGCGTTCGAACCGGCCAGCGCGCAATTGCTGGAATTGGCCGCGCGGGTGGCGCGCAGTGATTCGACGGTGTTGATCTCCGGTGAGTCCGGAACCGGTAAAGAAGTGCTGGCGCGTTACATCCATCAGCATTCTCATCGCGCCAGCCAGCCGTTCATTGCGATCAACTGTGCGGCGATTCCCGACAACATGCTCGAGGCAACGCTGTTCGGTCACGAAAAGGGTTCGTTCACTGGTGCCATCGCGGCGCAGGCCGGCAAGTTCGAGCAGGCCGACGGTGGAACCATTCTGCTCGACGAAATTTCCGAAATGCCCCTGGGTCTTCAAGCCAAGTTGCTGCGCGTGTTGCAGGAGCGTGAAGTCGAGCGGGTCGGCGCGCGCAAGCCGATCACGCTGGATATTCGGGTCGTCGCCACCACCAACCGTGACCTTGCCGGTGAAGTGGCGGCAGGGCGTTTCCGTGAAGACCTTTACTATCGCCTGTCCGTATTTCCTTTGGCCTGGCGTCCGTTGCGTGAGCGCACCGCCGACATACTGCCGCTGGCCGAGCGGCTGCTGACCAAGCACGTCAATAAAATGAAGCATGCGGCGGCGCGACTGTCGCCCGAGGCGCAGGCGTGCCTGATCGGCTATCCGTGGCCGGGCAATGTGCGGGAGCTGGATAACGCGATTCAGCGTGCGTTGATCCTGCAGCAGGGCGGTGTGATCCAGCCGCAGGATTTCTGTCTGGCCGGGCCGGTTGCCTGTGCGCCGTTGCCGGCATTGGCCGCCGTGCCGGTGCGGGGCGTGGAAGTCGAGTCCGAGTCTGCCGGTGCGCTGGGCGATGATCTGCGTCGCCGTGAATTCCAGATGATCATCGATACCTTGCGCTCTGAGCGGGGTCGTCGCAAGGAAGCGGCAGAGCGTTTGGGTATCAGCCCTCGCACCTTGCGCTACAAACTGGCGCAAATGCGTGATGCCGGAATGGATGTGGAAGCTTACTTGTTCGCCACCTGATTTTACTTTGTGGGAGCGAGCCTGCTCGCGATGGAGTCAGGAGCGACGCGTTATCGTTCACGACCATCGCGAGCAGGCTCGCTCCTGCAGAAGATTGTGAGCTGATAAAGGGCTTTTGTTCTGGGCGGCCACGGAGATGGCACCCTTGTTGCTAACACCTCACTACCCGCCGAGTGAGTGTCAAAAAATTGCGGGTCGTCAATGAGAGTAGACCATGAGCCAAGGTATTGAATTCAATCGGTTGATGCTGGACATGCGTTCCATGCAAATGGATGCCATGTCTGCGCCGAAATCGACTGCCGCCGTCCCTGAATTGAGCGGCAGCAGCTTTTCCGACATGCTCGGTCAGGCCGTCAATAAAGTGAACGACACCCAGCAGGCCTCCAGTCAGTTGGCCAGTGCCTTCGAGATCGGCAAGAGTGGTGTCGACCTGACGGATGTGATGATTTCCTCGCAGAAGGCCAGCGTGTCTTTTCAGGCGTTGACCCAAGTGCGTAACAAGCTGGTTCAGGCATACCAAGACATCATGCAGATGCCGGTTTAAGGACGAGATTGAGTCATGGCAGAAGCAGTCGCCGATAATGTTCCGGCCAAGGCCACTCCGATAGACGGCAAACCGCCGCTGTTCGGCTTGTCCTTCCTGGAAAACCTCTCCGAGATGACCATGTTGCGTCAGGTGGGCCTGTTGGTCGGCCTGGCTGCGAGCGTGGCGATTGGCTTCGCCGTTGTGTTGTGGTCCCAACAGCCGGACTACCGGCCTCTGTACGGCAGCCTTGCCGGTATGGACGCCAAGCAAGTCATGGATACCCTGGCTGCCGCTGACATTCCCTATACCGTTGAACCGAACTCCGGTGCCTTGCTGGTCAAGGCCGATGACCTGTCCCGTGCGCGCCTGAAACTCGCGGGCGCTGGTGTCACTCCCAGCGACGGCAACATCGGTTTCGAGATCCTCGACAAGGACCAGGGGCTCGGCACCAGCCAGTTCATGGAAGCGACCCGTTATCGTCGTGGCCTCGAAGGCGAATTGGCCCGGACCATCTCCAGCCTGAACAACGTCAAGGGTGCCCGCGTGCACCTGGCGATTCCGAAAAGCTCGGTGTTCGTACGTGACGAGCGCAAGCCGAGCGCTTCGGTGCTGGTAGAACTGTATTCCGGTCGCTCGCTTGAGCCGGGTCAGGTGGTGGCGATCATCAACCTGGTCGCGACCAGCGTTCCAGAACTCAGCAAATCGCAGATCACCGTCGTCGATCAGAAGGGCAACCTGCTCTCGGATCAGGCGGAGAACTCCGAACTGACCATGGCCGGCAAGCAATTCGATTACAGCCGTCGCATGGAAAGCATGCTCACTCAGCGTGTGCACAACATCCTGCAACCGGTGCTGGGCAACGACCGCTATAAAGCCGAAGTCTCGGCGGACGTGGATTTCAGTGCTGTCGAGTCGACCTCCGAGCAGTTCAATCCGGATCAACCGGCGCTGCGCAGCGAGCAGTCGGTCAACGAGCAACGCACCGCCAGCAATGGCCCGCAAGGTGTGCCGGGTGCTCTGAGCAACCAGCCGCCATCGCCAGCCTCGGCACCGCAAACCACCGGTGGCGCTACCGCGTCGGCCGGCATGGTGCAGCCAGGCCAGCCACTGCTGGATGCCAACGGTCAGCAAATCATGGATCCGGCCACCGGTCAGCCAATGCTGGCACCGTACCCGGCGGACAAGCGTCAACAATCCACCAAGAACTTTGAACTCGACCGCTCCATCAGTCACACCAAACAACAGCAAGGGCGTTTGAACCGCCTGTCGGTGTCGG
This sequence comes from Pseudomonas sp. BF-RE-25, assembly GCF_019956105.1. Classification (NCBI taxonomy): domain Bacteria; kingdom Pseudomonadati; phylum Pseudomonadota; class Gammaproteobacteria; order Pseudomonadales; family Pseudomonadaceae; genus Pseudomonas; species Pseudomonas sp. BF-RE-25. Next base: position 89,746 of record NZ_JAHBDB010000097.1, on the reverse strand, counting down.
TAGTGGTGGACGATCAGGTCAAGATCAACGCAGCCAACGGCGAAACCACCCGTGCACCGTGGAGCGCCGATGAATTGGCGCGCTTTACCCGTCTGGTACAGGACGCCGTCGGTTTCGACGCCAGTCGTGGCGACAGCGTCAGCGTGATCAACATGCCGTTCTCCGCCGAGCGCGGTGAAGTGATTGCCGATATTCCGTTCTACTCTCAGCCGTGGTTCTGGGACATCGTCAAGCAAGTGCTGGGTGTTTTGTTCATCCTGATACTGGTGTTCGGTGTGCTGCGTCCGGTACTCAACAACATCACCAATGGCGGCAAAGGCAAACAGCTGGCTGGCTTTGGCGGCGACGCAGAGCTCGGTGGCATGGGCGGACTGGATGGCGAACTGGCCAACGACCGCGTCAGCCTCGGCGGCCCGACCAGCATCCTGCTGCCGAGCCCGAGCGAAGGCTATGACGCACAGTTGAACGCAATCAAGAGTCTGGTGGCAGAAGATCCGGGTCGCGTGGCCCAGGTCGTGAAAGAGTGGATTAACGCAGATGAGTGATAACCGAGCCGTTGCCGCCAAACTGTCCCGGGTCGACAAAGCCGCAATTTTGCTGCTGTCTCTCGGTTCTACCGATGCCGCCCAGGTGCTGCGCCACATGGGGCCCAAAGAGGTCCAGCGTGTGGGTGTGGCCATGGCGCAGATGGGTAACGTGCACCGCGAGCAGGTCGAGCAGGTGATGAGTGAGTTCGTCGACATCGTCGGCGATCAGACCAGCCTGGGCGTCGGCTCCGACGACTACGTGCGCAAAATGCTGACTCAGGCGCTGGGCGAGGACAAGGCCAACGGCCTGATCGACCGGATTCTGCTGGGCGGCAACACCAGTGGCCTCGACAGCCTGAAGTGGATGGAGCCGCGCGCCGTCGCCGACGTGATCCGTTACGAGCACCCGCAGATCCAGGCGATCGTCGTGGCGTATCTCGATCCGGACCAGGCCGGCGAAGTGCTGGGCAACTTCGACCACAAGGTGCGACTGGACATCATTCTGCGGGTTTCCTCGCTGAACACCGTGCAGCCAGCCGCCCTGAAAGAACTCAACCAGATTCTCGAGAAGCAGTTCTCCGGCAACTCGAATGCCTCGCGCACCACCCTGGGTGGCATCAAGCGTGCGGCCGACATCATGAACTTCCTCGACAGCTCGATCGAAGGTCAGCTGATGGACTCGATCCGCGAAGTCGACGAAGACCTGTCCGGTCAGATCGAAGACCTCATGTTCGTGTTCAACAACCTGTCCGATGTCGACGACCGCGGGATTCAGGCGTTGCTGCGCGAAGTCTCCTCCGATGTACTGGTACTGGCCCTTAAAGGCTCGGACGAAGGCGTCAAGGAAAAGATCTTCAAGAACATGTCCAAACGGGCGGCCGAACTGTTGCGCGACGACCTCGAGGCCAAAGGCCCGGTGCGCGTCAGCGACGTGGAAACCGCACAGAAAGAAATCCTCACCATTGCTCGCCGTATGGCCGAAGCCGGAGAAATCGTTCTCGGCGGGAAGGGCGGCGAAGAGATGATCTAAGGTCACTATGTCGTCCAAACATGATGAGTCCCAGACCGACCTGATCCGCGCCAAGGACGTCGCGGGTTTCGACACTTGGTCGCTGCCCAGTTTCGACCCGCCTGCACCGGAGCCCGAGCCGGAACCAGAGCCCGAGCCGCCGGAAATGGAGGAAGTGCCGCTGGAAGAAGTCCAGCCACTGACCCTCGAAGAACTCGAAAGCATTCGCCAGGAGGCCTACAACGAAGGCTTCGCCACCGGCGAGAAAGAAGGTTTTCACAGCACCACACTCAAGGTCCGTCAGGAAGCAGAGGCGGTCCTGGCGCCGAAAGTCGCCGCGCTTGAGCAACTGATGGCCAACCTGTTCGAGCCTATCGCCGAGCAAGACACCCAGATCGAAAAGTCGCTGGTCGACCTCGTTCAGCACATCACCAAACAGGTGATTCAGCGGGAGCTGGCCATCGACTCGACGCAGATCGAACACGTCATGCGCGACGCCCTCAAGCTGTTGCCGCTGGGCGTGGGCAATGTGCGGCTGTACATCAATCCGCAGGATTTCGAACAGGTCAAAGCCCTGCGCGAGCGCCATGAAGAAACCTGGCGCATCGTCGAGGACGAAGCCTTGTTGCCTGGCGGTTGCCGGGTCGAGACTGAGCACAGTCGCATCGATGCCACCGTTGAAACCCGTATCGCCCGGGTTATGGACAAGCTGTTCGATCAATTGCACGAGCAGGCCTTGCACCCGGCCGCCCCGGACCTGAGCCTGGAGCTGCCGATCGACGCCAAACCTGCGGTCGAAGCCGAGCCGGACGTTCCTGATGCGCCTTGATCGCACCAGCTTCGCCAAGCGCCTGGGCAGTTACGCCGAGGCCACGGAGCTGGCCGGCGCCCCGATTCTTGAAGGCCGCTTGCTGCGCATGGTCGGCCTGACCCTCGAGGCTGAAGGCCTGCGCGCCGCCATGGGCAGCCGCTGCATGGTCATCAACGACGACAGTTACCATCCGGTGCAGGTCGAAGCTGAAGTCATGGGCTTCTCCGGCAGCAAAGTCTTTCTGATGCCGGTCGGCAGTGTCGCCGGCATCGCGCCCGGCGCCCGTGTGGTGCCGTTGGCCGATACCGGTCGTCTGCCGATGGGCATGAGCATGCTCGGACGAGTGCTCGATGGCGCCGGTCGTGCGCTGGACGGCAAGGGCGGAATGAAGGCTGAAGACTGGGTGCCGATGGATGGCCCGACGATCAACCCGCTCAAGCGTCACCCGATCAGCGAGCCGCTGGACGTGGGCATTCGCTCCATCAACGGCTTGTTGACGGTCGGTCGTGGTCAGCGGCTCGGGCTGTTCGCCGGTACCGGCGTCGGCAAGAGTGTGCTGCTGGGCATGATGACCCGCTTCACCGAGGCCGACATTATCGTCGTCGGGCTGATCGGTGAACGGGGTCGAGAAGTTAAGGAATTCATCGAGCACATCCTCGGTGAAGAAGGGCTCAAGCGTTCGGTGGTCGTGGCGTCCCCGGCGGACGATGCGCCGCTGATGCGTCTGCGCGCCGCGATGTATTGCACGCGGATCGCCGAGTATTTCCGCGACAAGGGCAAGAATGTCCTGTTGCTGATGGACTCGCTGACTCGTTTCGCCCAGGCCCAGCGGGAAATCGCCCTGGCCATTGGCGAGCCGCCGGCGACCAAGGGTTATCCGCCATCGGTGTTCGCCAAGTTGCCGAAACTGGTGGAGCGGGCGGGTAACGCTGAAAAGGGCGGCGGTTCGATCACCGCGTTTTATACCGTGTTGTCCGAAGGCGATGACCAGCAGGATCCGATTGCCGACTCGGCGCGGGGTGTGCTCGACGGGCACATCGTCCTGTCCCGGCGTCTGGCCGAGGAAGGGCATTACCCGGCCATCGACATCGAGGCGTCGATCAGCCGGGTCATGCCGTCGGTGGTGTCGCCGGAACACATGACCCGCGCCCAGTATTTCAAGCAGTTGTGGTCGCGTTATCAGCAGAGTCGGGATCTGATCAGTGTCGGCGCCTACGTCGCTGGCGGTGACCGCGAGACCGACCTGGCGATTTCCCTGCAGCCGCAGCTGGCCAAATACTTGCGCCAAGGGCTTAACGACAGCATCAACCTGGGCGAAAGCGAAGCCTATCTGGGGTCAATCTTCGCGCCTGCGGCTGGCGGCTAATCGATCATGGCTCAGAGTCGGGCAGGGCGTCTGGCGCCGGTGGTCGAAATGGCCGAAAAGGCCGAAAAAACCGCCGCTCAGCGGTTAGGCCATTTTCAGGGCCAGGTTCGCGTGGCAGAAAGTAAGCTCGCCGACCTTGAAGCCTTTCGACTCGACTATCAGGAGCAATGGATCGTGCGCGGCAGCAGCGGCGTCTCGGGCCAGTGGCTGCTGGGTTATCAGGGCTTCCTCGCGCAACTGGGCACCGCCATCGATCAGCAGCGACAAAGCCTGGCATGGCATCAGAACAATCTGAACAAGTCACGGGAAGCCTGGCAGCAGGCATTTGCCCGGGTCGAAGGCTTGCGCAAACTGGTTCAGCGTTACGCTGACGAGGCGCGACAGCTGGAAGACAGGCGCGAACAGAAGCTGATGGACGAGTTGTCCCAGCGGTTGCCGCGTGAGAGTCCGTACTGAATCAGTCAGGCCGCGTTATCGTTCTTCGCGGGCAAGCCTCGCTCCTACAGGTTTCGCATCGTCCATGATTTCGCGAACGACACAAATCCCGTAGGAGCGAGGCTTGCCCGCGAAGGCGTACTCAAAAACTCCGCCCCTTTCCAGCCTTGCCCCTATCTCCGTCAAGTGCTAAACCTTGTACAAGTACGTTCACCAATGACAAGGATGCCGTTCAATGTCAGTCGTTACAGAAGTCTCTCCGGATGGGCAAAAACTGACGATATCGATCAGGGGACGATTCGATTTCGCCAAACATCAGGAATTTCGCGAGTCCTACGAGGACAAGGAACTCTCCGCAGTGGTCGTCGATTTGAAAGACGCGACCTACCTCGACAGTTCTGCACTGGGCATGCTGCTTCTGCTGCGTGATCACGCCGGTGGCGACGATTCCGACATTCGCGTCGTCAACAGCAGTTCTGACGTGAAGAAGATTCTCGCCATCTCCAACTTCGACAAGCTGTTCGACATCAGTTGACCAACGTGCAGCCGCTCGAGCCGCTGACGATCCTGATCGCCGAAGACAGCGCGGCCGACCGCATGCTGCTGTCGAGTATCGTCCGTCGCCAGGGCCATGAAGTCCTGACGGCGGCCAACGGTGCCGAAGCGGTTGAAGCGTTTCGTTTACAACGACCGCAACTGGTCTTGATGGACGCCATGATGCCGGTGATGGACGGTTTCGAGGCGGCGCGGCAGATCAAGGCGCTGGCCGGTGAAACCCTGGTGCCGATCATCTTCCTGACGTCGCTGACCGAAAGCGAAGCCTTGGCGCGCTGTCTGGAGGCTGGCGGTGACGATTTTCTGGCAAAACCCTACAACCAGGTGATCCTCGCCGCCAAAATCAAGGCAATGGATCGTTTGCGCCGGTTGCAGGCCACCGTGCTGGAGCAGCGCGACCAAATTGCCAGGCACCACGATTACCTGCTCAACGAGCAGCGTGTGGCCAAGGCCGTGTTCGACAAGGTCGCCCATTCCGGCTGCCTGAACGCCCCCAACATCCGCTACCTGCAATCGCCTTATGCGCTGTTCAATGGTGATTTGCTGCTCGCGGCATTCACTCCGGCCGGCGACATGCATGTCTTGCTCGGCGATTTTACCGGCCATGGCTTGCCGGCCGCCGTCGGGGCGATGCCGCTGGCCGAGGTCTTCTACGGCATGACCGCCAAGGGTTACGGCCTGTCGGAAACCCTGCGCGAGATGAACGCCAAGCTCAAGCGCATCCTGCCGGTGGACATGTTCTGTTGTGCGACGCTGCTGTGCCTGAGTTTTCAGCGGCGCTCGGTGGAGGTCTGGAACGGCGGGATGCCGGACGGTTACCTGCACAGTATTGCCAGCGGCGAGCGCACACCGCTGACGGCTCGGCATTTGCCGCTTGGCGTGCTGAGCCCGCAGACGTTCGATGACCGCATCGAAGTGTTTCCGATGGCGGTCGGGGATCGGGTGTTCCTGTTGTCCGACGGGGTGATTGATACGTGCGATGCCAATGAGCAGTTGTTCGGCGTCGAGCGATTGCAGCGGGTGTTTGCGGCCAATCGTCGGCCTGATCAGCTGTTCGAGGAGATCGAACAGGCGCTGCGGGATTTTCGCGGTGAGGCTCGCGACGATGTCAGCATGGTCGAAGTCAGCCTGTTGGAGGCTGCGCAACTGAGTCCGCCGGCCCTGGTGTACTCCGACAGCGGTCAGTCCTGCCCGCTGGACTGGTCGGTGAGTTTCGAGTTTCGTGCGGCCACCCTCAAGCGCTTCAATCCATTGCCGTATCTGTTGCAGTTGCTGCTGGAAGTGCATGGTTTGCGCGCCCAGAGCGGTGCGCTTTACAGTGTGCTCGCGGAGTTGTACTCCAATGCGCTGGAGCACGGCGTACTGGGTCTGGACTCAAGCCTGAAACGCGATGCCTCGGGTTTTGCCCGCTATTATCAACAGCGCAATGCACGTCTGGACGAGCTGCAGGACGGCTATGTGCGGGTGCATTTGCAGGTCGCGCCCAAAGGCGAGGGTGGTTGCCTGACGATTCGTGTCGAAGACAGTGGCAAAGGTTTTGATGTCGACAGGGTGATGGCGCGCCCCCTCGATGGTGCCCGTCTGTCGGGACGCGGGGTCAGTCTGATCCGCCAGTTGAGCCGTAACGCCAACTGGTCCGACGATGGTCGTAGTGCCCGCGTGGAATTTTTCTGGGAGGCTCTGGCATAATCCGCGCATTCTTGATCAAGGAGTGAGCAAGTGGCTGACACACATCTGGATCGCGACGTGCTGAGCGCGTTGCAAGAGGTCATGGAGGATGAGTATTCGACGTTGCTGGATACTTTTCTTGCCGATTCCACAGAGCGCTTGAGTCAGCTGCACAAGGCTGACGATGCCGAGACGCTCGGTGCCACTGCGCACAGTTTCAAGGGCAGTTGCAGCAACATGGGCGCCATTCGCCTTGCTGAGCTGTGCAATCAACTCGAGCAGCGAAGCAAACAGAAGTCGCTGGAAGGCATTGAGAAACTGATCAGCGAAATCGATAGTGAATTCGCTATTATCCGTCCCCTCTACGAAGAAGAGCGCCAGCGCTCTCTCGCTGACAGTGCGACCGTCCGGCGTTTTTAGCGCCGTTTGAACAAAACTGGCGCAACCCTTGCAGCAATCTCCGCAACTGTACCTACGATTCCAGTGCAGCGGAGACCGTTTCATGCCCGTTACCCCCAATATTCTTCTTCAGGCCGCCGCTCAGGCCAAGACTCAAGCCGCCTCCGCCAATCCACCGGCGCTGTCCGCTGAGCCCGGGGACAAAGCCTCCAGCTTCGCTCAGGTCTACGCCAATCAAGCCCAGAACAAGCCCTCGGCGGCCACCGACGGAGCGCCGAAGCCGGTGCGCGATAAAGCCCCGGACAGCCCCGATAAAAAGAGCGCCGGCAACGACAATGCTGCCGCCCCGGAACCGACGGTTGCCGATAGCGGCAAAACCTTGCCCGCCGATAAACCGGCACCGGCCGACGACAAGGCTGCCAGCGATGATGCCGCAGATGCCGCGGATACCGCAGAAACCCCGGTAGTCGTCGACACGGCGCCGGTTGATCCGGCTCTCGATCCGTCATTGCTGCCAGTGTTGCAGGTGGTGGCAGCAGCTCCGGTTCCGCAAGCACCGCCGGTGGTGGTCACTGAGCAGCCGCAAGTCCAGGCGCCTGTTGCTGCGCCAGTGGCGGCGACACAGGTTGCCGCACCGGCGGATGATGCGTTCGATCCTGAAGCCGATCCGCTGGATGCGCTGCCGGCCGTGCGTATGGCCATGGAGCAGGGCGGTCATATTTCCGCTGCCAGTCAGGCGCAACCCAAGGCAGCGCCGACGGCTGCTGAGGCCCAGGCTGATGGCGAACCCACCTCGGCACAGAACTTTGCCGCCGGCATGGCGGGCATGCTCGATGTGCAGGCGGACAAGGACAGTACCAGCCAGGGCGGTGAGAAAACCTTCAGTGGGTTGATCGATGACGGCCTCAAGGACTTGAAGTCGGCGAGCAGCGATACCCGCGTCGACGACTTCGCCAACCGTCTGGCGGCGCTGACTCAGGCAGCTACACCGAAAACCGCCAACGCGGTACCGGTGAATCAACCGATCACGATGAATCAAAGCGGCTGGACCGAAGAAATCGTGAACCGGGTCATGTACCTTTCCAGCGCCAATCTCAAGGCGGCCGATATCCAGTTGCAACCGGCCGAACTGGGTCGCCTCGACATTCGGGTGAACATGGTGCCGGACCAGCAGACCCAAGTGACCTTCATGAGCGCGCATCCAAGCGTTCGCGAAGCGCTCGATGGTCAGATGCACCGCTTGCGTGACATGTTCGCGCAGCAGGGCATGGGGCAGGTTGATGTCAACGTGTCCGACCAGTCGCGTGGCTGGCAGGGGCAGGGTCAGGAACAACAGGCTCAGCAGGGGCAGGGCGGGCGCAGCAACGCCAGCGGTGGTCGCCTCGATGGTGTGGATGAAGAGCTCGCACCGACCGTTGCCGAAGTCGCGGCCAGCACCACCAGTGTCATCGGCTCCAGCGCTGTCGACTACTACGCCTGATTGAGTCAGGCACCAAACCCTGTGGGAGCGAGCCTGCTCGCGATGAGGCACTGACAGTCAATATCTTCATCGACTGTTGCGCCGCTATCGCGAGCAGGCTCGCTCCCACATTTGTTTTGTGGTGAATCGTCATCCGCCGCCCCCTGCCTCCCGACACTTCTGGCATAACACTTGCTCTTGCCTTGCCGTGCGACTGTGAAAACCCGAATAGTGACGGATTATTGGCATGGCGAAGAGCGAAGCAGTAGTAAAAGACCCCGCAACCAAAGGCAAAATCAAGCTGATCATTGTGATCGTGGTGGCCCTGCTGCTGGCGATCGGCTTGTCCGTGGGAGCGACCTGGTTCTTCATGCACAGCGCTCAGAGCAAGCCTGCCGCCGTGGTTGAAACTGCCCCGGTCGGCAAGCAACCAGCGGTTTTCGAGCAAATGGCGCCGGCCTTCGTGGCCAACTACAACCAGAACGGCCGCCAGCGCTACATGCAGGTGAGCATCACCATGCAAGGCCGCAATCAGGCCGACCTGGAAGCGCTCAAAGTCCACATGCCGGTGATCCGCAACAACCTTGTCATGCTGTTCTCCGGGCAGGATTTCGCGACCCTGGCATCGCCGGTCGGTCAGGAAATGCTGCGCCAGAAAGCCACGGCCAGCGTCCAGGAAGTGGCGCAGAAAGAGCTCGGCAAAGTGGTCATCGAACAGTTGCTTTTCACTAATTTCGTACTGCAGTAGGAACACGACATGGCCGTGCAGGACCTGCTGTCCCAGGATGAGATCGATGCGCTGTTGCATGGTGTCGACGATGGTCTGGTACAGACCGATACCGCTGCCGAACCCGGCAGTGTCAAAAGCTACGACCTGACCAGCCAGGATCGCATCGTCCGTGGACGCATGCCTACCCTGGAAATGATCAACGAGCGTTTCGCCCGCTACACCCGCATCAGCATGTTCAACATGCTGCGCCGCTCGGCGGACGTTGCCGTCGGTGGCGTGCAGGTGATGAAGTTCGGCGAATACGTGCACTCGCTGTACGTGCCGACCAGCCTCAACCTGGTCAAGATCAAACCGTTGCGCGGCACGGCGCTGTTCATCCTTGACGCCAAGCTGGTGTTCAAACTGGTGGACAACTTCTTCGGCGGTGACGGTCGTCACGCGAAGATCGAAGGGCGTGAATTCACCCCGACCGAACTGCGGGTGGTGCGCATGGTGCTGGAGCAGGCCTTCGTCGATCTGAAGGAAGCCTGGCAGGCAATCATGGAAGTGAACTTCGAGTACATCAACTCGGAAGTGAACCCTGCCATGGCCAACATCGTCGGTCCGAGCGAGGCCATTGTGGTGTCGACCTTCCACATCGAACTCGATGGCGGTGGCGGCGACCTGCACGTGACCATGCCGTACTCGATGATCGAGCCGGTGCGTGAAATGCTCGACGCCGGCTTCCAGTCGGACCTCGACGATCAGGACGAGCGTTGGGTCAATGCCCTGCGCCAGGACGTGCTCGACGTCGACGTGCCGATCGGTGCCACGGTTGCCCGTCGCCAGTTGCGCCTGCGCGACATTCTGCACATGCAGCCGGGGGACATTATCCCGGTCGAAATGCCGGAAGAAATGATCATGCGCGCCAATGGCGTGCCTGCGTTCAAGGTCAAGATGGGCTCGCACAAAGGCAACCTCGCGTTGCAAGTGATCGAGCCGATCGAGCGCCGTTGACCGGCGCCTCTACATATTCGCTTTTAACTGACGGCTGCCCTCTGATGGGTTGCCCGCCGAGGACACATGATGGCTGACGATATGAATACTCAGGACGACCAGGCGCTGGCTGACGAATGGGCTGCGGCCCTGGAAGAAACCGGCGATGCCGGGCAGGACGACATTGACGCCTTGCTGGCGGCTGACGCTGCTGGTTCGTCGTCGAACCGTCTGCCAATGGAAGAATTCGGCAGCGTGCCGAAAAACAACGACCCGGTGAGCCTGGAAGGTCCGAACCTGGACGTGATCCTCGACATCCCGGTGTCGATTTCCATGGAAGTCGGCAGCACCGACATCAACATCCGTAACCTGCTGCAGCTCAACCAGGGTTCGGTGATCGAGCTCGATCGCCTGGCCGGTGAGCCGCTGGACGTGCTGGTCAACGGTACGTTGATCGCTCACGGTGAAGTGGTGGTGGTCAACGAGAAGTTCGGCATCCGCCTGACCGACGTGATCAGCCCAAGCGAACGCATCAAGAAGCTGCGCTGAGTGAAAAAGCTTTCGGGGTTGTTACTGGCCTTGCCGTTCAGTGCGTTGGCGGCCGAACCGGTTGCTAATGCTGCCGTGGCTGCCGCACCTGCTGTCAGCAGCGGTGTGGCGGGTCAGTTGACGCAATTGGTGCTCGGTCTGCTGCTGGTGCTGGGGTTGATCTTCTTCCTCGCCTGGCTGTTGCGCCGGGTCCAGCAGGCCGGGCCTGCGGGCAAGGCGCAGGTGATCGAGTTGATCGGTTCCCGGGCGCTGGGTCCGCGTGACCGATTGATGCTGGTGCAGGTCGGCAACGAGCAGATTCTGCTCGGTTTGAGCCCTGGCACCATCACCGCGCTGCATGTGCTCAAGGAGCCGGTGCACGTCCCGGTCACCGAGAAAGCGACCCCGGAATTTGCCCTGCGCCTGATGGAACTGATGGGCAAGGATCAGAAGGATAAGAAGTAATGGGTGCGCTACGCATCATCTTGACGCTGGCCCTGATGCTGGCCGCGCCGCAGGCCTTCGCCGCCGATCCGTTGTCGATCCCGGCGATCACCCTGGGCACCAACGCCCAGGGCGCTCAGGAATACTCGGTCAGCCTGCAAATCCTGCTGATCATGACCGCGCTGAGTTTCATTCCGGCGTTCGTCATGCTGATGACCAGCTTCACGCGGATCATCATCGTCTTCTCGATCCTGCGTCAGGCCCTGGGCCTGCAGCAGACGCCGTCGAACCAGATCCTCACGGGCATGGCGCTGTTTCTGACCCTGTTCATCATGGCGCCGGTGTTTGACCGGGTGAACCAGGATGCCTTGCAGCCGTATCTGGCGGAAAAACTTACCGCCCAGGACGCCGTGGCCAAGGCGCAGGTGCCGATCAAGGACTTCATGCTGGCGCAGACGCGCAGCAGCGATCTGGAACTGTTCATGCGCCTGTCCAAGCGCACGGACATTGCCACGCCGGACCAGGCGCCGCTGACCATTCTGGTACCGGCCTTCGTCACGTCCGAGCTGAAAACCGCGTTCCAGATCGGCTTCATGATTTTCATTCCGTTCCTGATCATCGACCTGGTCGTCGCCAGTGTGCTGATGGCCATGGGTATGATGATGCTCTCGCCGCTGATCATTTCCCTGCCGTTCAAGATCATGCTGTTCGTGCTGGTGGATGGCTGGGCGCTGATCATCGGGACATTGGCGAGTAGCTTCGGCGGTGTTTCGCCATGACGCCGGAAGTCGCGGTAGACATATTTCGTGAAGCGCTCTGGCTGACCACCATGATGGTCGCCGTGCTGGTGATTCCGAGTCTGCTGGTGGGTCTGCTGGTCGCGATGTTCCAGGCGGCCACGCAGATCAACGAACAAACCCTGAGCTTCTTGCCGCGTCTGCTGGTCATGCTGGTGACGCTTATCGTTGCCGGGCCGTGGCTGGTGCAGACGTTCATGGAATACATCCTGCAGTTGTACGGCAATATTCCTCGGGTCATCGGCTAAAGCATGCCGTCGCTGCTGCAACTGACCGATACCCAGATCAGCACCTGGGTGGCGACGTTCATGTTGCCGTTGTTTCGCATCGGTGCCTTGCTGATGGTCATGCCGGTTTTCGGTACGACCCTGGTGCCCAAGCGAGTGCGCCTGTATTTCGCCCTCGCGATCACCGTTGTGATTGCCCCCGGTTTGCCGCCGATGCCGCCGGTCAATGCGCTGGACTTGAGCGGGCTGCTGCTGATTGCCGAGCAGATCCTCATCGGGGCGGTGATGGGGTTCGCCCTGCAACTGTTCTTCCAGGCCTTCGTGGTCGCCGGGCAGATCGTTTCGATTCAGATGGGCATGGGCTTCGCGTCGATGGTCGACCCCACCAACGGCGTATCGGTGGCGGTGATCGGGCAGTTTTTCACCATGCTGGTGACGCTGTTGTTCCTGGCCATGAATGGCCACTTGGTGGTCTTCGAAATTCTCACGGAAAGTTTCACCACGTTGCCGGTCGGTAGCGGCTTGATGGTTTCCCAGTTTTGGGACCTGGCCGGCAAGCTCGGTTGGGTGCTGGGGGCGGCATTGTTACTGGTACTGCCGGCGATCACCGCGCTGCTGGTGGTCAACATCGCGTTTGGCGTGATGACCCGCGCCGCGCCGCAGCTGAACATTTTTTCCATCGGCTTCCCGCTGACCCTGGTGCTCGGGCTGTTCATTGTCTGGGTCGGGCTGGCGGACATCATCAATCAGTACCAACCGCTGGCTACCGAGGCCTTGCAGTGGTTACGCGAACTGGTACGGGCGCGCTGAGTCATGGCTGAGAGCGAAAGCGGTCAGGACAAAACAGAAGACCCCACGGAGAAACGTAAAAAGGACTCCAGGGAAAAGGGCGAGATTGCGCGCTCCAAAGAGCTCAACACCCTGGCGATCATGCTTGCCGGTGCCAGCGCGCTACTTATCTTCGGCGGGGCTTTGGCGCAGGACATGATGGAGCTGATGCGCATGAACTTCACGCTGTCGCGGGAAGTGATTCTGGATCAGCGCAGCATGGGCACTTTTCTTCTGCACTCGGGGCTGATCGCCTTGCTGTCGATTCAACCGGTGATGATCACCTTGCTGCTGGCGGCGTTTCTCGGCCCGATTTCCCTCGGTGGCTGGCTGTTCGCAGCGGGCTCGTTGGCACCGAAATTCAGTCGCATGAACCCCGCTTCAGGGCTGAAGCGGATGTTCTCGGCCAAGGCGCTGGTGGAATTGCTCAAGGCCCTGGCCAAGTTTTTCATTGTGCTGTTCGTTGCGCTGGCGGTGTTGAAATCCGACATCGACGACCTGATGCGCATTGCGCACGAGCCGCTGGACATGGCGATCACTCACAGCCTGCAAGTGGTTGGCTGGAGCACCCTGTGGATGGCGTGCGGCTTGATCATCATCGCCGCCGTCGACGTGCCGGTGCAGCTGTGGGAAAGCCACAAGAAACTGCTGATGACCAAGCAGGAAGTGCGCGACGAGCACAAGGATCAGGAAGGGAAGCCAGAGGTCAAACAACGCATTCGCCAGTTGCAGCGCGAGATGTCCCAGCGCCGGATGATGGCGGCCATCCCCGAGGCCGACGTGGTCATTACCAACCCGACTCACTATGCCGTGGCGCTCAAATACGACCCGGACAAGGGTGGGGCGCCGATGCTGATTGCCAAGGGCAGTGATTTCCTGGCCCTGAAAATCCGTGAAATTGCGGTGGCGAATGAGGTGTTGTTGCTGGAGTCGCCTGCTTTGGCGAGGTCGATTTATTACTCCACGGAGTTGGAGCAGGAGATTCCTGGTGGGTTGTATCTGGCCGTTGCTCAGGTGCTGGCTTACGTCTACCAGATTCGCCAGCACCGGGCAGGGAAGGGCAAGCGGCCGGATCCGCTTAAGGATGATTTACCGATCCCGCCGGATTTGCGGCGGGATTCCTGAGAGCCAAGTTAATTTTGCTCTATTAGTAAATAAAGTGAGCGCTTGAAATTCTTCGAGACTCCTCCCGAAATCTTCGAGAATTTGGATTGCGGATATCCATTAGCTCGTCGCGAAAGCTCCAAGCTGCATCCGCACTCACATCTTTAGCGCGCGGTATAGATGGGGGGAAATCTACATTGGTCAAGTCAAATAATTTTTCGTGTGAAAAAGAGATGTTTCCGTGGTTGCGAGGAGTTACATGGCTATTTTTAATATGCTCAAGCAGTGCGTGGCGCGCAGTTCGGGTCGGTTGACTGACGAGTTCCTGCAGTTTAGCGGGGAGTGTATGTGTTGGAATTGATTCGGATTGAATTATGTTGATAGCCATTTTTTGCAACCAATTCTCTCTGGCCATGACTCGTTCGGAATGTAGTGCGCTTACATAAGCGGCGTCATGAGTGGCGGCGGTAGATCCTAGAAAGTCCAGTTTGTCCATGCGCGCACGGGCTTCTACGGCCTCTGCTGGCGACACTCCAGGCGCTAGTTTGTAAGCGTGTCCATCTATCATGATTCTATTTGTTCTCGCTACTATCCTTGTTGAGGCGCGTCTTGCCCAGCTTGTAAGTTGGTTCGCAATAAGGTTGGAGGTATGGCCGGTCACGTCAAATCGATTGATTGGATCTCCCAAACAATACACATATGAATTCAACCCACCCCTCCCAAACGGACTCCAACTATCCGGGCTGTTAAACCGCATCAGTCCTGGATTAAACGCCCGATACCCATTGCCCAATAAATAATGCCCAGTCACCGGATCGGGGTGTTCGCCATTAAAACCGAGCAGGCTGAGCAGTCCGTTTTCAGCGCTGCGATGGCCGTAGGGCATATAGGCGATGGGTCGTCGTGGGTGATTGGCCTTCAGCGTGTGTAACACCGAACGCTGTTGATCGGTGGCCAGCAGCGTGGCATCGGGTGCATCGCCCTCGCTCTGCTGTTGCGCCAATAGCTGATCACCGTGCTGGAACATCGAATACCGGTTCGCGCCCTGGATCTCGGTGGCCAAACGGCTTTTACAATAAAAACGCTTATGCAGGGGCTTGCACTGCAGCACATTGGCGATCAGTCGGTCGAGGGCATCGTAGTGATACTGGCAAAGCTCGGTTTCGCACGGCGATTGCACGAGTATGTGCTCCAAAAATCCGAAGGACTGGCGCTCAGTATTCGCGCTTTCGCTATGATCGGGAACTAACAGAACTGATAGTGTTAATGGTCTTTTGTCGCTGGGGACTCATAACAAATGATGTCCCCAATTTTTGTTTATGGGCGGGCCACCAGGGGATTCAATTCATCGTTGAGTTTCGGATGGTGGCGCGCTTTTGAAGGATGAGCGCAGACCCCCTCTCGAATGAGGGAGTGCGCTTTTCCATATAATTAGTGTTTGATTGCCCGCTTGAACTGTTCGTCGGGAGGGGGGAAGTCCCGGGAGATTGGCCTCCGGAATTAACATTTTCGTTGAGTGCATTACGTCCGGTTTGATTTTCACTCGTGCTACGCAACTGTCTGCTTGCCGCGCCAGGGCTATTCGGGGTGCTGGCGGGCGGTGATCCTTTCATGGGGATCGTTGATGGCTGTGGGCTGTTCGTGGTGTTGGGGAGGGGGTTGGAGCTGGAGCTAGTTGAGGCGCGATTTGCTATTTGTGGGCTCCTGAAGCGGTCAAAACCCACTATAGCGCTGCCGATCCCAAACAAAGCAAGACCAACCGCTCTCAATACTTTTTCTTTAGTCAAGGCCGCCACCAAGGTAGTGATTGTGCCGGCCGCCGCCAAACCTAAGCCAATGAAAAACAAAGGGCTATGTCCACTCGGATCACTCCGATTGATTGGATCTGCGCCACAATACGCATAGGCATTGAGTCCTCCCTTCCCAAACGGGCTCCAGCTGTCCGGACTGTTGAACCGCATCACTACCGGATTGTACTGACGGTACCCGTTACCCAGATGATAATGCCCGGTCACCTGGTCTGGTGCTTCGCCGGTGAACCCGATCAGGCTGCGCGAGCCGTCTTCGGATGGGCAGTGACCGTAAGCTGTGTAAGCAAGAGGATTAGGCTGGGACGCGTCGAGTGCATTCAGCACCGAGCGTTGTCGGTCGGTCGCCAGTAATGCTATTCCGATCTTGCCGTCACGATGATGCTGTTGCGCCAATATCTGGCTGTCGTGCTGGAATATGCTGCGCTTCGACGAACCCTGGATTTCGCTGGACAGCCGGTTATTGCAGTAAAAGCGCTGCCGGCCCGCCTGATGGGCCGGGGTTAGTTCGATTGACTTATCCATCGGATCGTAGCGGTAGCTGCAAAGTACGTTTTCCAGAGGTGACTTTGACATTGGTTGGGCTCCAAGCAGGGTCCATAAAACTGGACTTTAAGCATCGGCTTGCTTTCATGTTTTCGCCACTATCAGAACTGCTAGTGTCATATCCCACCCCTGCGTAGACGCTTCACTCGACAGCTCATGCAGAAGCAAGGCTTGCCGCGATCTGACAAGCCTATTACCAGTCCCGGCTAAAGTTGGAAAGCTTCTTGCAGTACCCGCCCTGCGTCTGCTTCAGGCGTCAAAAGTTTGCTTTAAGGAACGGGGAAAACCGGTGGATCGCTCTCAGTTACTCAACAGTGCCCGCACAAACGTTGCCGACTTAAGTCGGGGCAATCTTGGCGTGCCGTTGTTGCTGCTGGTCATGCTGGCCATGATGATGCTGCCGGTGCCGCCGTTCCTGCTGGACGTGTTCTTCACGTTCAACATCGCGCTGTCGATCGTCGTGTTGCTGGTCTGCGTCTACGCGCTGCGGCCACTGGATTTCGCGGTGTTCCCGACCATTCTGCTGGTGGCAACGTTGTTGCGGCTGGCGCTGAACGTGGCCTCCACGCGAGTGGTGATGCTGCACGGGCAGGACGGCCATGCCGCCGCCGGTAAGGTGATCCAGGCGTTCGGTGAGGTGGTGATCGGCGGTAACTACGTGGTCGGTATCGTGGTCTTCGCCATTTTGATGATCATCAACTTCGTCGTGGTGACCAAGGGTGCCGGGCGGATTTCCGAGGTGAGCGCGCGCTTCACCCTCGATGCGATGCCCGGCAAACAAATGGCGATCGACGCCGATTTGAACGCCGGCCTGATCGATCAGAACCAGGCCAAGCTGCGCCGGATGGAAGTGGCCCAGGAAGCCGAGTTCTACGGTTCCATGGACGGTGCCAGCAAGTTCGTGCGCGGCGACGCCATCGCCGGTTTGCTGATTCTGTTCATCAACCTGATCGGCGGCATGGCGGTCGGTATCTTCCAGCACGGCATGACCTTCGGTGATGCGGGCAGGGTTTACGCGTTGCTGACCATCGGTGACGGTTTGGTGGCGCAATTGCCATCACTGTTGTTATCTACAGCTGCAGCGATCATGGTGACCCGTGCTTCCGGTTCGGAAGACATGGGCAAGCAGATCAATCGCCAGATGTTCGCCTCGCCCAAGGCGCTGGCCGTGGCAGCGGGTCTGATGGCAGTGATGGGCCTGGTGCCCGGCATGCCGCACTTTTCCTTTCTGACCATGGCGGCCCTGGCGGCCGGTGGCGCGTACCTGTTCTGGAAGAAGCAGAACATCGTCAAGGTTCAGGCCCTGCAAGAGGTCAAGCGTCAGCAGGAATTGCTGCCATCGCCGGCTCGCGCTCAGGAAACCAAGGAGCTTGGCTGGGACGATGTGACGCCGATCGACATGATTGGCCTGGAAGTCGGCTATCGTCTGATTCCGCTGGTGGACCGCAATCAGGGTGGTCAACTACTGGCGCGGATCAAGGGTGTGCGTAAAAAGCTGTCCCAGGATCTGGGCTTCCTGATGCCGACTGTGCATATCCGTGACAACCTCGACCTCGCGCCTAGCGCCTATCGCCTCACTCTGATGGGGGTGATCCTGGCCGAGGCGGAGATTTATCCGGATCGCGAGCTGGCGATCAACCCTGGTCAGGTCTACGGTTCGCTCAACGGTATTACCGCCAAAGATCCGGCTTTCGGGCTGGAGGCGGTCTGGATCGAAGTCAGCCAGCGTGCGCAGGCACAATCCCTCGGTTACACCGTGGTCGATGCCAGTACGGTAGTGGCAACCCATTTGAACCAGATTCTGTACAAGCACTCCAGTGAGCTGATTGGCCACGAAGAAGTGCAGCAACTCATGCAATTGCTGGCCAAAAGCTCGCCAAAACTGGCGGAAGAGCTGGTGCCGGGCGTGGTTTCGTTGTCGCAGTTGCTCAAGGTTCTCCAGGCGTTGCTGGCCGAACAGGTGCCCGTACGGGACATTCGCAGCATCGCCGAGGCGATCGCGAACAACGCCGCCAAGAGTCAAGATACTGCCGCGCTGGTGGCCGCCGTCCGCGTCGGCGTATCTCGTGCAATCGTCCAAAGCATTGTGGGGACTGAGTCGGAGCTGCCAGTTATCACCTTGGAGCCAAGGTTGGAACAAATATTGCTCAATAGTCTTCAGAAGGCAGGACAAGGCTCGGAAGAGGGCGTTCTGCTGGAGCCAAGCATGGCTGAAAAACTGCAGCGCTCGTTGATCGATGCGGCGCAGCGTCAGGAAATGCAAGGTCAGCCGGTGATTCTGCTGGTGGCCGGCCCGGTTCGCGCGATGCTGTCGCGATTCGGCCGACTGGCAGTCCCGGGTTTGCATGTGTTGGCTTACCAGGAAATCCCTGACAACAAGCAAGTGACCATCGTTGCGACAGTAGGGCCCAACGGCTGAGGTAGTGGTTTATGCAAGTTAAGCGTTTTTTCGCCGCCGATATGCGTCAGGCCATGAAGCTGGTTCGTGATGAGCTGGGCGCTGATGCCGCCATCATTGGCAACCGCCGGATCGCCGGTGGTGTCGAGCTGACGGCCGCTCTGGATTACAAACTGTCGGCGCTGGCCCCGCGTGTTCCGAACATGGAACTCGAGGATGAGCTGCGCAAGACCCAGTCGCGGATCGTCACCGCCCAGGCCGAACTGAGCCTGCGCAGCGATGGCGAGAGCGACAAGTCCACCAATCGCCAGTTGTTCGCCGGTCTGCCGTTGACTGCCGCCGAGCCGCTGATCGAGCCGACCTACGCTGAACCTCGTCGCCCGGCACCGGCCCCCGCGCCTGCCGCGACCGGTGTTGATCCGCGTGCCTTCGACTCGATGCGTTTCGAACTCAACAGCCTGCGCGAACTGATGGAAGTACAACTCGGTTCGCTGGCCTGGAATCAGTTGCAAGGCAGTCGCCCGGCCCAGGCCAACCTTTGGCGCCGCCTGCAACGCATCGGTTTGTCCGGTCCGTTGTCCCGCGATCTGCTGGAACTGATTACCGACATTGATGAACCTCGTCAGGCCTGGCGCATGTTGCTGGCGCACCTGGCGCGGATGATCGCCACACCGGAAGTCGAGCCACTGGAAGAGGGCGGCGTGATTGCCATGGTCGGCCCGGCCGGCATGGGCAAGACCACCACCCTGGCCAAGCTCGCGGCCCGTTACGTACTCAAGTACGGCGCGCAGAACATCGCGCTGGTGAGCATGGACAGCTACCGTATCGGAGCTCAGGAACAACTCAAGACCCTCGGCCGGATCCTCAATGTGTCGGTGACGCACGTCGATCCGGGCCAGTCCCTGGTGCAGGCGCTGGATCCTTTGCTGCGAAAGCGCGTGGTGCTGATCGATACCGCGGGCCTTCAGGCCAGCGATCCGGCATTGCGCATGCAGCTCGAAAGCCTGGCCGGTCGTGGCATCAAATCAAAAAATTATCTGGTTCTGGCAACCACCAGCCAAAAACAGGTTCTAACCGCCGCTTATCACAGTTACAAGCGCTGCGGGCTGGCTGGCTGCATCCTGACTAAACTGGATGAGACGGCAAGTCTGGGCGAGGTGTTGAGCCTGGCGATCAGTCATGAATTGCCGGTGGCTTACCTGACTGATGGACCGCGTATTCCGGATGATCTGCATCTGCCGCGTCGTCATCAGTTGGTCAGTCGCGCCGTCAGCGTGCAAATGCAGGAAGAACCCAGCGAAGAAGCCATGGCTGACATGTTCGCTGATATTTATCACAGCCCGACCAAGCAGGTTGGCTGAGGTATTAATGAACAGTTTTTGTACCTACATCGATGGTCTGCCATGCATTGTTCAGTTGATGAACGCGCAGCCAGTAATGTGGCCTCCGTCTATGCAAGACAAGGTAAAGAAATAACATGGGCAGCATGCATCCCGTACAGGTGATCGCGGTGACCGGCGGCAAAGGTGGCGTCGGGAAGACTAATGTGTCAGTGAACTTGTCCCTGGCTCTAGCTGAGCTCGGCCGGCGCGTCATGCTGCTGGACGCCGATCTGGGGCTGGCGAATGTCGACGTCCTGCTGGGACTGACACCCAAACGTACCCTGGCCGACGTCATCGAAGGCCGCTGTGAGCTGCGCGACGTATTGTTGCAGGGGCCAGGCGGCATCCGCATCGTCCCGGCCGCGTCCGGCACACAAAGCATGGTTCATCTGAGTCCGGCCCAGCATGCCGGCCTGATCCAGGCGTTCAGCGATATCGGCGACAACCTCGACGTGCTCGTGATCGACACAGCTGCGGGTATTGGTGACTCGGTAGTCAGTTTTGTTCGCGCCGCGCAAGAAGTCTTGCTGGTGGTCTGCGACGAACCGACTTCGATCACGGATGCCTACGCCCTGATCAAACTGCTCAACCGCGACTACGGCATGAACCGCTTCCGCGTCCTGGCCAACATGGCCCAGAGCCCGCAGGAAGGCCGCAACCTGTTCGCCAAGTTGACCAAGGTCACGGACCGCTTCCTCGACGTCGCCTTACAATACGTCGGTGCGGTGCCGTACGACGAAAGCGTGCGCAAGGCTGTGCAGAAGCAGCGCGCGGTCTATGAAGCCTTCCCTCGTTCCAAGTGCTCCCTGGCTTTCAAGGCCATCGCACAAAAAGTCGATACCTGGCCGCTGCCTGCCAACCCGCGCGGGCACCTGGAGTTTTTCGTCGAGCGCCTCGTGCAACAAACGGCAGGACCCGTGCTATGACAGCCAGCGGTTACAACCTCTACAAGAAGTCGGCGCGTGACGCGCAGTACGAGCTGATCGAGCGTTACGCGCCACTGGTCAAACGCATTGCTTACCACCTGCTGGCGCGACTGCCAGCCAGTGTCCAGGTCGAAGACCTGATCCAGGCCGGGATGATCGGCCTGCTTGAAGTATCGACCAAATATGACGCCAGCAAAGGCGCGAGTTTCGAGACGTACGCGGGCATCCGGATCCGCGGCGCCATGCTTGATGAAGTGCGCAAAGGGGACTGGGCGCCACGTTCGGTCCACCGCAATACCCGCATGGTCAGCGACGCAATTCGCTCGATTGAAGCTAAAACCGGCCGTGACGCTAAAGATCACGAAGTTGCGGCCGAACTCCAATTGAGTCTCGACGATTACTACGGGATTTTGAACGACACCCTGGGCAGCCGCTTGTTCAGTTTCGACGACCTGTTGCAGGACGGCGAACACGAAGGGCTGCATGAGGATGGCGCGAGTGCTCATCTCGAGCCGTCGCGCGATCTGGAAGATGAACGCTTCCAGGCAGCGCTGGCGGACGCGATTGCCAATTTGCCGGAGCGTGAGCGACTGGTGTTGGCGCTGTACTACGACGAAGAGTTGAATCTCAAGGAAATCGGTGAGGTCCTGGGGGTCAGCGAATCTCGGGTCAGCCAGTTACACAGCCAGTGCGCGGCCCGTTTGCGGGGGCGTTTGGGGGAGTGGCGAGCGCGCTGAAGGCAGTGTGGGGACACTGCGAACTTGGCTGGTGTGGTGTTGAACTGCGCCGGTCTCGATCTGTTGTGCTCCAGACAGTCATTGAGTGCTTTGCCGGATTGATTGAAATGGCGCGTCCAGGTGCTGGGCGCGTTTAAGACTGCTTGGAGGTCGAATTGGACAAGAACATGAAAATCCTCATCGTTGATGACTTCTCAACGATGCGGCGGATCATAAAAAACCTGTTGCGTGACCTTGGGTTCACCAACACGGTCGAGGCCGACGATGGCATTACTGCCATTCCGGTTCTCAACAGCGGAAGCATCGACTTTCTGGTAACAGACTGGAACATGCCTGGCATGACCGGTATCGATCTGCTGCGCCACGTGCGCGCCGATGAAAAGCTCAAGCACCTGCCAGTGCTGATGGTGACCGCTGAAGCCAAGCGCGAGCAGATCATCGAAGCGGCCCAGGCCGGCGTAAACGGCTATGTGGTCAAACCCTTCACGGCCCAGGCGTTGAAAGAAAAAATCGAGAAGATTTTCGAACGCATCGGTTGAGAAACTGCGCCACGGGGGAGCTATGGACCAAAACGAATCTTCACTGGGCGATTTTGAATCGACCCTGAAAAAACACGCGGTCGAACTGGTCGAAAGCCTTGAAAAAGGCAAGTTCGGCGACGCTGTGCAACTGATCCATGAGCTCAACCAGACCCGTGACCGCGGCCTGTATCAGGAAGTGGGCAAGCTCACCCGCGAGCTGCACAGTGCGATCGTCAATTTTCAGATTGACCCGCACATGCCGCAAGCCGAGGAAGTGTCCCAGATCACAGATGCCACCGAGCGTCTGGGTTACGTTGTCAAGCTGACAGAGGCCGCAGCCAACCGCACCATGGATCTGGTCGAAAACTCCACGCCGCTGGTCAACAGCCTGAGCGATGAAGCTCAGGCGCTGAGCACGGACTGGGGGCGGTTCATGCGTCGCGAAGTCGGGGCTGAGGAATTTCGTGAACTGGCACGGCGTGTCGATGGTTTTCTGGCGCGCAGCAGCGTGGACAACCGCGCGGTGTCGAGCAACCTCAACGACATTCTGCTCGCTCAGGATTACCAGGACCTCACCGGTCAAGTGATCAAGCGTGTGACCCAATTGGTCACCGAAGTTGAAAGCAACCTGCTCAAGCTCGTGCTTATGGCCAGTCAGGTGGACCGCTTTGCGGGCATCGAACATGACCGTGAAGCGATGCTTGCAGAAAAAGATCCGCAAAAACATCTCTCTCAGGGTGAAGGTCCGCAGATTCATGCCGATAAAAGAGAAGATGTTGTGTCCGGTCAGGACGATGTGGACGATTTGTTATCCAGCCTAGGATTCTAGAGTTTTAGCATTTTAGGTTTTTTAGGTTTTTAGACCTTAGGAGCACCCCCTTAATGAGCTTCGGCGCCGATGAAGAGATCCTTCAGGATTTCCTGGTTGAGGCCGGCGAGATTCTAGAGCAACTGTCCGAACAGCTGGTCGAGCTTGAAAGCCGACCGGATGATGCGGACTTGCTCAATGCAATTTTTCGCGGTTTTCACACTGTAAAAGGGGGCGCCGGCTTCCTCCAGCTCAACGAGCTGGTGGAGTGCTGTCACATCGCCGAGAACGTGTTTGACATCCTGCGCAAGGGTGAACGTCGCGTCGATTCGGAATTGATGGACGTGGTTCTCGAAGCGCTGGACGCGGTGAACGGCATGTTCAGCGAAGTCCGCGAGCGTGGCCCGATAACGGCCGCCACGCCTGAATTGCTTGCAGCCCTGGCCCGTCTGGCCGAGCCGCAAACCGCCGATCAAGCCGCACCTGTGGCTGAAGTGGTGGAAGAGCCGGCTGCCGAAGCCGAATCAGGCGACATCACCGATAACGAATTCGAACAACTGCTGGACTCGCTGAACGCCGTCAAGGCTCAGGCGGAGGCCCCGGCCGCTGTTCCGCTGCCGGCCGGCGATGCCGCGACCAGCGATGAAATCACCGATGCCGAGTTCGAGTCGTTGCTCGATCAGTTGCACGGCAAAGGCCAGTTCGCCGTCGACGCGGTGGCAACACCCGCAGCGCCTGCCGCACCGGCTGCGCCGAAAGCGCCAGGTGACAGTTCCGACATTACCGACGACGAGTTCGAAGCACTGCTCGATCAGCTGCACGGCAAGGGCAACTTTGCAGTCGATGCACTGGAATCGGCCATTGCCTCGGTACCGACCCCGGCTGCGCCAACCGCAGCAGCGGCTGGCGGCGATCTGATCTCGGATCACGAGTTCGAATCGCTGCTCGACGAATTGCATGGCAAAGGCAAGTTCACTGAAGTCGGCACCGGTTCCGCCGCCTCTTCGGTAGCAACGCCCGTCGCCAAGGCCCCGGCACCTGTCGCCAAGGCGCCCGAGCCAAAAGCCGAAGCAGCGAAGCCTGCCGCCGCCGCTGCACCGAAACCTGCCGCCGCTGCTGCACCGGCGCCTGCCCGTGCAGCGGCTGCGCCGCCAGCGGAAAAACCGGCCAGCGAAGCCGAGACCACCGTGCGGGTCGACACCGCGCGTCTCGACGAAATCATGAACATGGTCGGCGAGTTGGTACTGGTGCGTAACCGCCTGGTTCGCCTGGGTGCCAACAGCGCCGATGAAGCCATGTCCAAAGCCGTGTCGAACCTCGACGTGGTCACGGCCGACTTGCAAACCGCGGTCATGAAGACCCGGATGCAACCGATCAAGAAGGTCTTCGGGCGCTTCCCGCGTCTGGTTCGCGACCTGGCTCGCCAGCTCAAGAAAGAGATCAACCTGGAACTGGTCGGCGAAGAAACCGACCTCGACAAAAACCTTGTCGAGGCCCTGGCCGACCCGCTGGTCCACTTGGTGCGCAACTCGGTCGACCACGGTATCGAAGAGCCGGCCGATCGCGAAGCGATGGGCAAACCGCGTAGCGGCAAAGTGATTTTGTCCGCTGAACAGGAAGGCGACCACATCCTGCTGTCCATCTCCGATGACGGCAAGGGCATGGACGCCGACGTGTTGCGCGGCATCGCGGTGAAGAAAGGTTTGATGGACAAGGATGCGGCGGACCGCCTCAGCGAGTCGGACTGCTTCAACCTGATCTTCGCACCGGGTTTCTCGACCAAGACCGAGATCTCCGACGTGTCGGGTCGTGGCGTGGGCATGGACGTGGTGAAAACCAAGATCGCCCAGCTCAACGGCACCATCAATATCTACTCGACCAAGGGCAAGGGCTCGAAGATCGTCATCAAGGTCCCGTTGACCCTGGCGATCATGCCGACGCTGATGGTCATGCTCGGCAACCAGGCGTTTGCGTTCCCGCTGGTGAACGTCAACGAGATCTTCCACCTCGACCTGTCGACCACCAACGTGGTGGACGGCCAGGAAGTGGTGATCGTGCGGGACAAGGCGCTGCCACTGTTCTACCTCAAGCGCTGGCTGGTCAGCTCCGCCGCTCACGAAGAGCAGCGCGAAGGCCATGTGGTGATCCTTTCGGTGGGCACCCAGCGGATCGGCTTCGTTGTCGATCAACTGGTCGGCCAGGAAGAAGTGGTCATCAAGCCATTGGGCAAAATGCTCCAGGGAACCCCGGGCATGTCGGGCGCCACCATCACCGGTGACGGTCGCATTGCGCTGATTCTCGATGTTCCGAGCATGCTCAAGCGTTACGCCGCACGGCGTATTTGATTCTGGGGGAGCGGGGCGACGAAGCCTCGCCCCCGCCTAACGGAGTGTTTATGGTAGTCAAAGTCCTGGTGGTGGACGATTCGGGGTTTTTCCGCCGCCGCGTCTCGGAAATTCTTTCAGCGGATTCGAATATCCAGGTTGTCGGTACGGCGACCAACGGAAAAGAGGCGATCGATCAGGCCCTGGCCCTCAAGCCGGACGTGATCACCATGGACTACGAGATGCCGATGATGGATGGCATCACGGCAGTGCGGCACATCATGCAGCGCTGCCCGACCCCGGTGTTGATGTTCTCCTCGCTGACGCACGAAGGCGCCCGGGTCACCCTGGATGCGCTGGATGCCGGCGCGGTGGATTTCCTGCCGAAAAATTTCGAAGATATCTCGCGCAATCCCGAGAAGGTCAAGCAACTGCTGTGCGAGAAGATTCTCAGCATCTCGCGCAGTAATCGTCGTGTCAGCGCCTACAGCGCGCCGGCACCGGTCGCTGCACCCGCGCCGACACCTGCGCCTTCCAGCATCGGCAGTTATGGCAGCAGCGCGCCTGCTCGTCCGGCACCGGCACCGATCCCGGCTCGCACATTCGCGGCCAGCCCATCGTCGCCAGCGCCGAAACGCAAAGCCTACAAACTGGTTGCTATCGGTACGTCCACGGGCGGCCCGGTTGCCCTGCAACGGGTTCTGACCCAGTTGCCGGCCAATTTCCCGGCCCCGATCGTGTTGATCCAGCACATGCCGGCCGCCTTCACCAAGGCGTTTGCCGAGCGTCTGGACAAGCTCTGCCGCATCAGCGTCAAGGAAGCCGAGGATGGCGACATCCTGCGTCCGGGCCTGGCGCTGCTGGCGCCGGGTGGCAAGCAAATGATGATCGACGGCCGTGGCGCGGTGAAAATCCTGCCGGGCGACGAACGTCTGAACTACAAACCGTGCGTGGACATCACGTTCGGTTCGGCCGCCAAGTCCTACGGTGACAAAGTTCTGGCGGTGGTACTGACCGGCATGGGCGCCGACGGTCGTGAAGGCGCGCGCCTGCTCAAGCAGGGCGGCAGCTCGATCTGGGCTCAGGATGAAGCCAGCTGCGTGATCTACGGCATGCCGATGGCCATCGTCAAAGCCGAACTCGCCGATGCGGTGTACGGCCTCGACGATATTGGCAAGCACCTGGTCGAGGCGTGCATCTGATGGACGTACTCAGCCTTATCGGGATCATCATGGCGTTCGTCGCCATCATCGGTGGCAACTTCCTTGAAGGCGGCCATCTCGGCGCGCTGGCCAACGGTCCGGCAGCGTTGATCGTGCTCGGCGGGACCGTCGGCGCGGCACTGCTGCAATCGCCGATGAGCGCGTTCAAGCGCGCCATGCAGATTGTTGGCTGGATCCTGTTTCCGCCACGCGTGGACCTGGCCGGCGGCGTTGACCGCGTGGTGAACTGGAGCCTGACCGCCCGCAAGGAAGGTCTGCTCGGTCTGGAAGGTATCGCCGACGCCGAACCCGACGCCTACTCGCGCAAAGGCCTGCAACTGCTGGTGGACGGCGCCGAGCCGGAAGCGATTCGCAGCATTCTGGAAGTGGATTTCTACACCCAGGAAAGCCGCGACATCGAAGCCGCCAAAGTCTTCGAAAGCATGGGCGGCTACGCGCCGACCATCGGCATCATCGGTGCGGTGATGGGCCTGATCCATGTCATGGGCAACCTGGCCGATCCGTCGCAACTGGGCAGCGGCATCGCTGTGGCCTTCGTCGCCACCATCTACGGCGTCGCCAGTGCCAACCTGGTGCTGTTGCCGATTGCCGCGAAACTCAAATCCGTCGCATTGCGTCAGTCGCGTTATCGCGAAATGTTGCTGGAAGGCATCCTGTCGATCGCCGAAGGTGAAAACCCTCGCTCTATTGAGTTGAAGCTTCAGGGCTTCATGGATTGATGGGAGACATGGACTATGGCACGCCGTCGACAACCTGAAGAACATGTAAACCATGAACGCTGGCTCGTTTCCTATGCCGACTTCATTACGTTGCTGTTCGCCTTTTTCGTGGTGATGTACTCGATTTCTTCGATCAACGAAGGCAAGTACAAGATCATCTCGCAAGCGTTGATCGGCGTGTTCACCGATTCGGATCGTTCGCTCCAGCCGATCCCCATCGGTGAAGAGCGTCCGAAAACCGTGACCCCGGCCAAGCCGCTGGTCAAGGACAGCGAACAGGTCGATGCCGGCATCGCCGGTGCCAGCGATCCGCTGAAAAGCATTGCCGATGACATCAGCGCCGCGTTCGGCGACTTGATCAGCTCCAACCAGATGACCGTTCGCGGCAACGAGTTGTGGGTCGAGATCGAACTCAATTCCAGCCTGTTGTTCGGCAGCGGCGATGCCATGCCCAGCGACATGGCGTTCAACATCATCGATAAAGTCGCAGTGATCCTGAAGCCGTTCGACAACCCGATTCACGTCGAAGGTTTCACCGACGATCAACCGATCCGCACCGCGCAATACCCGACCAACTGGGAACTGTCCTCGGCCCGTTCGGCGAGCATCGTGCGGATGCTGGCGATGCAGGGGGTGAATCCTGGTCGTTTGGCGTCGGTGGGTTACGGCGAATTCCAGCCGGTGGCCAACAACGCGACCGCCGAAGGCCGTGCGCGCAACCGTCGTGTGGTGTTGGTGGTGTCACGAAATCTTGATGTCCGTCGCAGCCTCACTGGTACCGGAACCGCTCATGCGCAACCGGATGCCGCGTTGAAGCGTGCTGGCACACAAACTGCACCTGCACCAGTCAAGTCGCCGGGACGAGAGAGCGCCGTCAATTCTCCGTCACCCGCATTAACACGTTGAGCTATTTCCCGGTCGAATCGACCGGGAGGAACAATCCGAATGAGAGTCTGGGCCGTTGCCAATCAAAAGGGTGGTGTTGGTAAAACCACTTCCTCTATCGCTTTAGCCGGGTTGCTGGCTGAGGCGGGCAAGCGCGTGGTCGTGGTCGATCTCGATCCCCACGGCTCGATGACCAGCTACTTCGGTTACGACCCCGACAGCCTGGAACACAGCAGCTACGACCTGTTCTTGCACCGGGGCAGCGTGCCGCAAGGCTTGCCCGGTCAGTTGCTGTTGCCCACCAGTCACGCGAGTATTTCCCTGTTGCCGTCCAGCACCGCGCTGGCGACGCTTGAGCGCCAGTCGCCGGGGCAGAGTGGTTTGGGCCTGGTGATTGCCAAGAGCCTGGCGCAATTGTGGCAGGACTTCGATTACGCAGTGATCGACAGCCCGCCGTTGCTCGGCGTGCTGATGGTCAATGCCTTGGCGGCCAGTCAGCAATTGGTGATTCCGGTGCAGACCGAGCACCTGGCGGTCAAAGGCCTGGAGCGCATGGTCAACACGCTGGCGATGATCAACCGTTCGCGTAAGCAGCCATTGGCATTCAACATCGTACCGACCCTGTTCGACCGGCGCACGCAGGCGTCGCTCGGGACCTTGCGGGTGTTGCGCGACAAGTATCCGGAAGAAATCTGGCAAGGCTACATCCCGGTCGATACGCGTTTGCGCGACGCCAGCCGTGCCGGCGTGACGCCTTCGCAATTCGACGGCAAGAGCCGCGGTGTGCTCGCCTATCGCGCGCTGCTCAAGCACTTGCTGGCGCAGCAATCCGTTGCGCAGGTGGCGTGAGATGAATCGCCCGGTAAAAATCACTTCCCGTCCGCAACTTGCGCTCCAGTCCTATCTGGACAGCTTGTTGATGGACGCGACCGAAGAGTTGCCGCCGGAAATCGAAGCGATTCCCGAGGTGGTCGAGGTTGAAGCGGCGCTGGACGAATTCCAGGCCGCGGTGCTTGAAGAACAGGCCCGCGATGCGCAGAAGCCTGCCGAGAAACCGCCAGCCGTTGCCGCGCCGGTCACCGCACCTGTGGTGAAAGCCCCGGTGGCGCTGATGGAAGCGCCGGCTCTGGCGCCGGTATCGACCATCGCTCCGCTGCTGCAAGCGCTGGTACCGCCGACCGCTCCGCTGCTGCAAGAGCTGGTACCGCCGACAGCACCGCAGCTGCAAGCGCTCGTGCCGCCGATCGTCGAAGTCCATCTGCCGCCGAGCAACACGCCGCCGCCAGTGGAAACCAACGGCCGTCCTGCGTGGGCCGCCGAGCCGTTCGAATGCCTGTTGTTCGATGTCGCCGGGTTGACCCTGGCGGTGCCGCTGGTGTGCCTGGGCTCGATTTATTCCCTGGCCGGTCAGGAACTGACACCGCTGTTCGGTCAGCCGGAATGGTTCCTCGGAATCCTGCCGAGCCAGGCCGGCAACCTGAAAGTGCTCGATACCGCCCGTTGGGTCATGCCCGACCGCTATCGCGATGATTTCCGTCAGGGCCTGCAATACGTTATTTCGGTTCAGGGCTACGAGTGGGGGCTGGCAGTGCATCAGGTCAGCCGCTCGTTGCGCCTGGACCCGAACGAAATCAAATGGCGCACCCACCGTGGTCAACGGCCATGGCTGGCGGGCACGGTGATTGAACACATGTGTGCGTTGCTCGACGTTTCCGAACTGGCCGAGCTGATCGCCAGCGGTGGGGCGAAGCACATGGGCGGCGGCAAGCTGTCCCACAAACCGACATAAAAAACACGCGGGGCAAGTGACTTGCCATCGCACTGAACACACACCGCTAGGGCGGTTTTTCGAGGGGTCAGGGTATGAATGATAAGGCGTCGTCTGCAAAAGGTTCCGAAGATCCGATCCTGCAATGGGTAACCTTCAAGCTGGACAATGAAACCTACGGCATCAACGTGATGCGCGTTCAGGAAGTCCTGCGTTACACCGAAATCGCCCCGGTCCCGGGTGCCCCGAGCTACGTGCTGGGCATCATCAACCTGCGCGGCAATGTGGTGACCGTGATCGACACCCGTCAGCGCTTCGGCCTGATGAATGCCGAGATCAGCGACAACACCCGGATCGTCATCATCGAAGCCGACAAGCAAGTGGTCGGGATCATGGTCGACAGCGTGGCTGAAGTGGTTTACCTGCGTCAGTCGGAAATCGAAACCGCGCCGAACGTGGGTAACGAAGAGTCCGCCAAGTTCATTCAAGGCGTGTGCAACAAGAACAACGAATTGCTGATCCTGGTCGAGCTGGACAAGATGATGAGCGAAGAAGAATGGTCGGAACTGGAGAGTATCTGATTGATTCTTGAGGTTGCGGTCATTGTCCTGTTCCTCTTCTGGGCAGGCACGCTGGCAATGTTTCTGGCGTACATTCGCGGTCAGCGGCAGATCGCCGCGCAACAGGCCGAGGGCGATGCGCTGCGCGATCAGCGCATCAAGGACCTGAGTAAACGTGTTGACAACTACCAGAACGGCAGCGTGCGCATGGGTGAAGACCTTCACGAGCTGCGCGCGGTGGTCGGGCCGTTGCCGGACAAGCTGGCTCAGCTTGAACAGCGCGACCCGTCGAGCCTGTCGTTTGCCCAGGCAGCACGCCTGGTCGGAATGGGCGCGAGCGTCGATGAACTGACTCAGTCCTGCGGCTTGACCCAGGCTGAGGCGGAGTTGATGAGCAAGCTGCACAAGAACTGACAGCGCTTTTGTAGGAGCCGGCTTGCTGGCGATGGCGTCCGAAAGGGCGCTGCAAGACTCCAGACCGCTTCGCCGGCAAGCCGGCTCCTACAGAGTTTGGTGTGTTCCCGGATTTTTCACACGACGGCGCACTTGTAGGAGCTGGCTTGCCAGCGATGGCGTCCGAAAGGGCGGTGCAAGCCTCAGGGCCGTTTCGCCAGCAAGCCGGCTCCTACAGGTCAGTGGTGTTCACAGGTTCGTGCTACACCACAAAAAACTGTAGGAGCTGGCTTGCCAGCGATGGCGTCCGATAGGGCGGTGCAAGCCTCAGGGCCGTCTCGCCAGCAAGCCGGCTCCTACAGGTCAGTGGTGTTCACAGGTTTGTGCTACACCACAAAAAACTGTAGGAGCCGGCTTGCTGGCGATGGCGTCTTCGAAACCTCAGTAATCATCCCCGCGATCGGTGATGTCCTTCTCGATCATCGGCGCACTCGGGTCATGCCCCGCCGGAAACTTGCCCTTCAGATTCCAGGCAAACGCAATGATCTCGGCGATCGTGCGATACAACTCCTCCGGAATACTGTCCCCAAGCTCCATCCTCGCGAGTAATTTCACCAGCTCGGCGTTTTCGTAGATAGGTACTTCATAATCGCGGGCAATCTTGAGGATTTCTTCCGCCAGTTCTTCGTCGCCCTTGGCCGTGAGGGTAGGGGCGTGGGTACCGTCGTATTTGAGGGCGATGGCCTGGCGTGGAGTATCGGGATTTCTCATGCGGTTTCGTCGACCCAGCGTTGTTCCAGACGGGTTTGAGGACCTTGCGGCGGTGTGCCAAGGTGGCAATCGAGATCGCCGACATTCAGGCCAGATGCCAGCAAGCGTTCGCGCAGCCCGACAAGATTGCTCTCGATCAGACTCGCGGTGTACGGCCGCTCGGCCCATAGCTGGCTGGACAGACTGCCGTTGATCAACTGCGCCTGAATCTGCAGCGGCCCCAACGGCTCCATGTCGAACGCCAACTCGACGCGCCACAGTTGTTGCTTGGGCTCGCGTTCGTCACGGCGTTCATTGGCTTGTTCTTTCTCCGGTGCTTCCTCGCGCTGGAACTTGACCTGCAACGGCACGATGTCCTGCATGTTGCGCATCGGGATTTCCAGCTGCCAGGTGCTCATCAGCCGGCCGTCGTTCGTGACGCCGGTTTGCTCCAGGCTCGACAGTTGATGGCTTTGCAGGCGTGAAACCGCCGCTGCCGCCAGACGCAGCAAGTGTTCCAGATCACCTTCGCCGTCCGCGCTCTGCAGGAAGCGTTCCGGCAAAGGAAAACTGGTTGGCTGCGGTTTGGCGCTGACCTGGCCGAGCATGCCGAGGGCGCTGCGCACGAAGCTCGGCATAGCCTGGGCCAGCGTGTTGGCAGCGATGATCGCATTGAAATTGGTGTTGGCCGGCAACCCCGGTGTCAGTTGCGCGATCAACTTGAGCAAATCACCTTTCATGTCCGGTGCCAGCGTCGGGTTCGTCCCGGCGAGCAGTTTCGCCTCGAGGAACAGCCCGCTATTGGCCAGCGCCTGGGCCAGGCCTTTTGGCGTACTGAGTTGCTGCACGTCCGGCAGGCCGGCGAGCAACTTGTCCACGGCGACACGCAGGTCGCTGGACGTTTGATTCGAGGCTGGCAGGTTTTGCAGCAGTTTCAGTAATCCGTCCAGCGAGCCCTGGCGGCTCTGTTGGCTGACCAGTTGTTGAGTGACTGCCAGTTGTTCCTGGCGGCTGCTCAACGGGACGAATTTCAGGGTCTGGGTGTCTTGCACCAGCGCGCTCAGCAAGGTACCGATGCGCAGCGGCGTCGGGCTGTCGATGTTCAGGGTGCTGCCGCTCAACGCCGTGTTGAGCAGACTTACCATTGAGCGAAACACCGTCGGCTGGCCCGGCACTTGCGGCAGCACCTGGGAGGTCAGCACTTTGCCTTGCAGCAGGGTGCCCACCGGCAGTTGTGTGGTGTCGATGCGGGTGAGGGTGGCGACGCTGGAGGCAATGGCTTGTTGCACCGTCACGGCGAGGTTGCCGGCCGATGGCTGGGTAATTGCTAGGTTCGTGCCCTGTGGCAACGGTTGGCTGCTGGTGGCCTGAACCGTCGTCTGACGGCCGTTTTCAAGGGTGACCTTGAGCAGCAGTTGAAAGGACTGATCCGCCTGCTTCAGCGACAGCACTTCGGCTTTGGCTGTCTGCCCGACGGTAATCAGGCCCTCCATCGGCGTCAGCAGCTTGAGCAGTTCGCCACTCACCACCTGCGGTCGCGGCGTCGCGGGCGTGGTCGGTGGTAGCGGGAGGATGTTCATTTCGCCTGTCATACGCGGTCACAACCTGAGGAAATTGCCCTCTTTAGAGTGGGGCATGGCATGTATAATGCCGCCCGTCTTTCACAGAGTGGCGAAAACATTGCATTTGTTTGACGCAGCTCTCTAGAACAGGCCGCCAATGCATCTATGCTGCATCTCTTTAGCGGCCGTTCCGCCGCCGACTTGAACCGTAAAGGCCCGTGATCTCTTGACCAGTCCTGTCCTGCAAACCGTTGCCCTTGCTTGTGAGCGAGACCTTCGACTGCTCTTCGAAAATCTCGAATTGAGACTGGCCAGTGGCGAAATGTTGCAAATCAGCGGCCCCAACGGCAGTGGCAAAACCAGCCTTTTGCGTTTGCTTTCGGGCCTGATGCAACCGACCGCCGGTCAAGTGCTGCTCAATGGCCAGCCGCTGAACGAACAACGCAGCGAACTGGCGCGCAATCTGCTGTGGATCGGTCATGCCGCTGGCATCAAGGATTTGCTGACCCCCGAAGAAAACCTCAGCTGGCTCTGCGCGCTGCATCAACCGGCCTCCCATGAAGCCATTTGGGCAGCGCTTGCTGCTGTCGGACTGCGCGGTTTCGAAGATGTTCCGTGCCACACCCTGTCCGCCGGTCAGCAACGCCGCGTGGCCCTGGCACGGTTGTATCTGGACAGCCCGCCGCTGTGGATCCTCGACGAGCCGTTCACTGCGCTCGACAAGCAAGGCGTGGCGCAACTCGAAGAACACCTGGCCGCGCACTGTGAGCGCGGCGGCATGGTGGTACTGACCACGCACCACACGCTGAGTCGAATGCCGACCGGCTATCGCGACATTGATCTGGGGAATTGGGCCGTATGAGTGTTTTCGGCCTGTTGGTCGCCCGTGAGGCTCGCTTGTTGTTCCGTCGTCCGGCGGAGTTGGCCAATCCGTTGGTGTTCTTCGCGATTGTGGTTTCGCTGTTCCCGTTGGCGGTCGGTCCCGAGTCTCAATTGTTGCAAACCTTGTCTCCGGGACTGGTCTGGGTGGCAGCCCTTTTATCGGTTTTGCTCTCGCTGGACGGGCTTTTCCGCAGTGATTTCGAAGACGGTTCCCTTGAGCAGTGGGTCCTTTCGCCGCACCCCCTGCCTCTTCTGGTTTTGGCCAAGGTACTGGCACACTGGGCCTTCTCTGGTCTGGCACTGGTTTTGCTCGCTCCACTGCTGGCGTTGATGCTCGGTTTGCCCACCGCCTGTCTGCCCGTGTTGCTGCTTTCCCTGTTGCTGGGTACACCGGTGCTGAGCCTGCTCGGTGCAGTGGGCGCGGCCCTGACGGTAGGCTTGAAGCGGGGCGGCTTGTTGCTGGCCTTGCTGATTCTGCCGTTGTACATCCCGGTGTTGATTCTCGGCAGTGGCGCCTTGCAGGCGGCATTGCAGGGCATGCCGGCGATCGGTTATCTCCTGTGGCTTGGTAGCCTGACCGCCCTGGCGATAACCCTGACACCTTTTGCAATAGCTGCTGGCCTGAAGATCAGCGTCGGCGAATAATGAGGTCTGGTTAAATTTTAACCAGTAAAGACCCTAGGCTGCTTGTGATAACGAGCAGCAACCGTGATGGAAACAGTAATGAACTGGACCTGGTTTCATAAGCTCGGCTCACCCAAATGGTTTTATGGCATCAGCGGCAAACTGCTGCCGTGGCTGAGCATCGGAGCGTTGCTGCTGATCAGCATTGGTGTCGTTTGGGGCCTGGCCTTCGCGCCGCCGGACTACCAGCAAGGCAACAGCTTTCGCATCATCTATATCCACGTTCCCGCCGCCATG
Source organism: Pseudomonas sp. BF-RE-25 (assembly GCF_019956105.1). NCBI lineage: Bacteria > Pseudomonadati > Pseudomonadota > Gammaproteobacteria > Pseudomonadales > Pseudomonadaceae > Pseudomonas > Pseudomonas sp. BF-RE-25. The sequence continues at coordinate 54,771 of NZ_JAHBDB010000097.1, read as the reverse complement.
CTGGCGCAGTCGGTCTACGTGATGCTGGCGGTGTGCGGCATCGTCGGGCTGGTGTGGAAAATGAAACTGGCCGACGTCGCCCTGCAATGCGCGGCGCCCATCGGTGCCTGGATGACCGCCGTGGCGCTGGTCACCGGCGCGATCTGGGGCAAACCGACCTGGGGTTCGTGGTGGGTCTGGGATGCACGACTTACGTCCATGCTGATTCTGCTGTTTCTGTACTTCGGTCTCATTGCGCTGGGCAACGCCATCAGCAATCGTGACAGCGCGGCCAAGGCCTGTGCGGTGTTGGCGATTGTCGGCGTGATCAACATCCCGATCATCAAATACTCGGTGGAGTGGTGGAACACCCTGCACCAGGGCGCGACCTTCACCCTCACCGAAAAACCGGCGATGCCGGTCGAAATGTGGCTGCCATTGCTGCTGACGGTGCTGGGTTTCTACTGTTTCTTCGGCGCGGTCTTGCTGCTGCGCATGCGCCTTGAAGTGCTCAAGCGCGAGGCCCGTGCCAGTTGGGTGAAAGCCGAAGTGCAGAACAGCCTGGAGGCCGCTCGATGACTTTTGCTTCATTCGGCGACTTCCTCGCCATGGGCCATCACGGCCTGTATGTCTGGTCAGCCTACGGCATCAGCCTGGCAGTGCTGGCCCTCAACGTGGCGGCGCCGATCCTGGCCCGCAAGCGGTATCTGCAACAAGAGGCGCGTCGTCTGCGCCGGGAGAACGGCAAGTGAATCCGCTGCGCAAAAAGCGTCTTATCATCATTCTCGCGATCCTGGTCGGTGTCGGCGCTGCCGTCGGTCTGGCCCTGAGCGCCCTGCAGCAGAACATCAATCTGTTTTACACCCCGACGCAAATCGCCAACGGCGAAGCGCCGCAAGACACGCGTATCCGTGCGGGCGGCATGGTCGAGAAGGGGTCGCTGCAACGCTCCGGCGATTCGCTGGACGTGAAATTCATCGTCACCGACTTCAACAAGTCCGTGACCATCAGTTACCGCGGCATCCTCCCGGACCTGTTCCGTGAAGGGCAGGGCATCGTTGCGCTGGGCAAACTGAACGCCGACGGCGTGGTGGTGGCTGACGAAGTGCTGGCCAAGCACGATGAGAAGTACATGCCGCCGGAAGTGACCAAGGCTTTGAAAGACAGTGGTCAATCTGCTCCAACGCCCGCGAAGGAGGGTTGATCGATGACGTCTGGAATCTTTATTCCTGAACTCGGCCATCTGGCCATGATTCTGGCGCTGTGTTTCGCGCTGGTTCAGGCCGTGGTGCCGTTGCTCGGTGCCTGGCGCGGTGATCGTTTGTGGATGAGCCTGGCCCAGCCGGCCGCCTGGGGGCAGTTCGCGTTTCTGCTGTTCGCTTTCGGTTGCCTGACCTACGCGTTCATGGCCGACGACTTCTCCGTCGCCTACGTCGCCAGCAACTCCAACAGCGCCTTGCCGTGGTACTACAAGTTCAGTGCAGTGTGGGGCGCGCATGAAGGCTCGTTGCTGTTGTGGGCGTTGATCCTCGGCGGCTGGACCTTCGCCGTGTCGGTGTTCTCCCGGCAGTTGCCGCAAGTCATGCTGGCGCGGGTGCTGGCGGTGATGGGCATGATCAGCACCGGTTTCCTGATGTTCCTGATCCTTACCTCCAACCCGTTCGCACGGATCCTGCCGCAGATTCCGGCGGACGGTCGTGACCTCAACCCGCTGCTGCAAGACATCGGCCTGATCGTTCACCCGCCAATGCTGTACATGGGCTACGTCGGTTTCTCCGTGGCCTTCGCGTTCGCCATCGCGGCATTGCTCGGCGGTCGACTCGATGCGGCGTGGGCGCGTTGGTCGCGTCCGTGGACCATCGTCGCCTGGGCCTTCCTCGGCATCGGCATCACGCTCGGTTCGTGGTGGGCTTACTACGAACTCGGCTGGGGCGGCTGGTGGTTCTGGGACCCGGTGGAAAACGCCTCCTTCATGCCTTGGCTGGTGGGCACTGCGTTGATCCACTCGTTGGCGGTCACGGAAAAACGTGGCGTGTTCAAGAGCTGGACCGTGTTGCTGGCCATCGCTGCGTTCTCGTTGAGCTTGCTGGGTACGTTCCTGGTGCGTTCCGGCGTGCTGACCTCGGTTCACGCCTTTGCCTCCGATCCCGAGCGCGGCGTGTTCATCCTGATTTTCCTGCTGTTCGTGGTGGGTGGCTCGCTGACGCTGTTTGCCCTGCGTGCGCCGGTGGTGAAGAGCCATGTCGGCTTCAACCTCTGGTCTCGCGAAACCTTGCTGCTGGGCAACAACCTGGTGCTGGTGGTAGCGGCGTCGATGATCCTGCTGGGAACCTTGTACCCGCTGATTCTTGATGCAATGACCGGCGCCAAGCTGTCGGTCGGCCCGCCGTACTTCAATGCGCTGTTCATTCCATTGATGGCGTTGCTGATGGTGGTGATGGCGGTTGGCATGCTGGTGCGCTGGAAAGACACTCCGGTCAAATGGCTGATGAGCATGCTGACCCCGGTGTTGCTCGGCAGCGCCGCGCTGGCCGTGGTGGCTGGCGTCGCTTATGGCGATTTCAACTGGGCCGTGATCGCGACGTTTATGCTGGCCGCCTGGGTGTTGATGGCCGGTATCCGCGACATCTTCGACAAGACCCGCCACAAAGGCCTGATCAAAGGCCTGCCGACCCTGACACGCAGCTATTGGGGCATGCAGCTTGCGCATTTGGGTATCGCCGTGTGCGCGCTCGGTGTCGTGCTGTCGAGCCAGAACAGCGCCGAACGTGACCTGCGCCTGGCACCGGGCGAGTCCATGGACCTGGGCGGTTATCAGTTCGTGTTCGAAGGCGCCAAGCACTTCGAAGGCCCGAACTTCACTTCCGACAAAGGCACCGTACGGGTGATCCGCGACGGCAAGGAAATCAGCGTGTTGCACCCGGAAAAACGCCTGTACACCGTGCAGAACTCGGTGATGACCGAAGCCGGGATCGACGCCGGGTTCACCCGCGACCTTTATGTCGCACTCGGCGAGCCGCTGGGTGAAGGCGCCTGGGCCGTGCGCGTGCACGTCAAACCGTTCGTGCGCTGGATCTGGTTCGGCGGTCTGCTGACCGGTTTGGGCGGGCTGCTGGCGGCGCTGGATCGTCGTTATCGGGTCAAGGTGAAAAGCCGCGTGCGTGAAGCATTGGGCATGACGGGAGCGACTGCATGAGACGTTGGTTGATGCTGTTGCCGCTGGCGGTTTTTCTGGTGGTGGCTGTTTTCCTTTATCGCGGGCTCTATCTGGACCCGGCCGAGCTGCCTTCGGCAATGATCGGCAAGCCGTTTCCGGAGTTTTCCCTGCCCGCGGTGCAGGGCGACAAGACCCTGACCAAGGCAGATATTCTCGGTAAGCCGGCACTGGTCAACGTGTGGGGCACCTGGTGCATTTCCTGCCGGGTCGAGCACCCGGTGTTGAACAAACTGGCCGAGAAGGGCGTGGTGATCTATGGCATCAACTACAAGGACATCAATGCGGATGCCTTGAAGTGGCTGGTGGAGTTCCACAACCCGTACCAATTGGACATCCGTGACGACGAAGGCACGCTGGGCCTGAACCTCGGCGTATACGGCGCTCCGGAAACCTTCTTCATCGACGCCAAGGGCATCATCCGCGACAAATTCGTCGGCGTGATCGACGAGCAGGTCTGGCGCGAAAAACTGGCGGCCAAGTATCAGACGCTGGTGGACGAGGCCAAGCCATGAAGCGCTGGATAGCTGCCGCCGTTTTGGGCTTGAGCATGGCCGGCGTGGCGCACGCGGCCATCGATACCTATGAGTTCGCCAAAGAAGCTGATCGCGAGCGTTTTCGCGAACTGACCAAAGAACTCCGTTGCCCCAAGTGCCAGAATCAGGACATCGCCGATTCCAACGCACCGATCGCCGCCGACCTGCGCAAAGAAATTTTTCGCATGCTGGGCGAGGGCAAGGACAATCAGCAGATCATCGATTTCATGGTCGATCGCTACGGTGATTTCGTCCGCTACAAACCCGCACTCAACGCCAAGACTGCCTTGCTCTGGTTCGGCCCCGCCGGCCTGCTGTTGGGCGGTTTTGTGATCATCGCCGTGATCGTCCGCCGTCGTCGCGTCCAACGCGCTGATGCCAAGGATGAGCTTTCTGCCGAGGAGCGCGAGCGCCTCGATCAACTGTTGGATAAAACCAAGAATGATTGATTTCTGGCTCGCTGCAGGTCTGCTGCTTCTGGTTGCCCTGAGTTTTCTGCTGATTCCCGTTCTGCGTGGCCGCCGCGCCCAGCTGGAAGAGGATCGTACTGCCCTGAACGTCGCGCTGTATCAAGAGCGCGTGGCTGAGTTGCAAACCGAGCAGGAAGAGGGCGTGCTCAACGCTGCGCAACTGGAAACCGGTCGCGCCGAAGCTGCTCGTGAGTTGCTCGCCGACACCGAAGGCGCCGATGCACCGCGCGCGGCGCGTCTGGGCAAACCGTTGCCATTGCTGGCGGCGATTCTGGTGCCGGTGTTGGGGCTTGGGCTCTACCTGCATTTTGGCGCCAGTGACAAGGTCGAACTGACCCGCGAATTCTCCCAGGCACCGCAGTCGATGGAAGAGATGACCCGCCGTCTGGAACGCGCCGTCGCCGCTCAACCGGATTCGGCCGAAGGCCTGTACTTCCTGGGTCGCACATACATGGCGCAGGATCGTCCCGCCGACGCGGCGAAGATCTTCGAGCGCACGGTGAACCTGGCCGGTCGTCAGCCGGAACTGCTCGGCCAATGGGCGCAAGCCCAGTACTTCGCCGATGGCAAGAAGTGGTCGGACAAGGTTCAGGCCCTGACCGACGAAGCGCTGAAAGCCGATCCGAAGGAAGTCACCAGCCTTGGCCTGCTCGGTATCGCCGCGTTTGAAAGCGCGCATTATCAGGACGCCATCGATTACTGGAATCGCCTGTTGGTGCAACTGCCACCGGAAGACGGCTCCCGCGCCGCGCTGCAAGGCGGTATTGCCCGGGCTACCGAAAAACTCGAAGCCAGCGGCGGCAAGGTTGCCCAGGTGCCTGCGCCCAAGGTTGCAGCGTTGCTCAAGGTCAGCGTCGATCTGGCGCCAGAGCTAAAGGCCAAGGTTCAGCCGGGTGACAGCGTGTTCATTTTCGCTCGCTCCACCTCGGGGCCTCCTGCACCATTGGCCGCCAAACGCCTGACCGTGGCTGACTTGCCGGCGACCGTCGAACTGGGCGATGCCGATGCAATGATGCCGCAGTTGAAACTGTCGAACTTTCCTGAAGTCCAACTGGTTGCGCGCATCTCACGTGCGGGCCAGCCGACTGCAGGCGAATGGATCGGTCGCAGCCAGCCTCTGGCCAGCAGCACCACCGCGGCGCAAAAACTGATCATCGACAGCCCAGACAAATAACAGGAACCACCGCCATGACCGCCATTGCTCGTATTACCCTGCTCAGTCTGGTTTTGGGGTTAAGCGCGTGTGCGGTCCAGCGCCCCGAGCCGACGTCGCTGCCCCCGATCCCGCCGTCGCAACCCCGCCCGACGCCGTCAACGACACCGACGCCTGGCAAGCCAAGTATTCCGGCCAAGCCCGCCAAACCGCTGCCACGCACCTCGGCCAGCTTCGCACCGCCACCGGGCGGTAATAGCCATTGGGATCAGAAGCTCGGCGTGTATGTGCTCGATGACCAGACCAACACCTTCTACCGCCAGCGCACGTACTACCGCTGGAACAACGGCTGGAGCCGCTCGATCAGCCCGAACGGGCCATGGGAAGACACGGACATCCATGGCGTACCCGGTGGGTTGGGACGGCAATTCGGGCAGTAAATGGAAACGGCGATCTACGGATCGCCGTTTTGCTGTCTGGAGTCTGTGAAGGACGTTCAGAGAATGGCGCGGTACTCGGTCAATGCCTTGCTCGATTGAACCAGGCCCTGACGCAGCAGAAGTTCAAGGTAACTATCGACATCCATCGGCGGCAGCTTCAGTTGCTTGCGCTGCCGTTGTGCCGCCTCGATCACTGCCGCCGGATCGAGGTCAAAAAGGTTATCGACGAACTCGTCAGGGTGTTGAGCCTCAATACCGAAGGGGCTCAGGGCGGTGCAGGGGAAATCTTTCTGGTTGAAGGTGACGATGACGCTGGCATTACAGTGAATGGCAACAGCCAGGACATGTCGATCATCGACGTCGGGTAGCGTCAATCCTTCAATAAGCTCTTCGTAACCGGACACGCAAGCGTCGGGTAATGCTTGATCCATCAGTTCGACGTGCGGTTCAGTTGTCCTGTGGTCAGATCCGGACGGTTTTTGAGCAAATTGCGTTTCCATTCGTTGTGTATCTCCATTGTCCATTTCGCTCTAAAACGTCCGGAGAGTGCAAGCCACATCAAAAAATCTCTCAGGGGCGCGGGGTACAACACACAGGCGTCATATACAGCGGTAAAAGAGGAGTGCCTCACTCGTATCCTGTCCTTAACGCTTGTGCCTGCTCGGCGAGCAGCATCATTGCTTGCTCGCTGGCGGTATCGCGCCGGTTTTTATAGTCCATCAAATCGGCAAAGCGCACACGTCGGTGCTTGCCGGTTTTGTGGTAGGACAAGTCGCCGGATTCGAGCAGTTTGATCAGGTGCGGGCGTGAGACGTTAAGCAGATCAGCCGCTTCCTGCGTCGTCAGCTCAGCGTGAACCGGGACTACTTTGACAGCATTGCCCGCAGCGAGCGCTTCCAGGATATCGACTAGCAAACGAAGAGCCGAAGTGGGTAATTCGACGCTGTGAGCCTCATTCTGTTCGTCGAAAATCTGGATGCGCTGTGTTTCGAATTGAGTGGCAAGGTAGGCCGCCAATGCGCGCTGACCTTCAATAGCAGCCTGTACTTCGCGCTCCAGTGGGAGGTTTATCGTCGGATGGAGGGTGGGTGACATGATGGTTCCAGTCTTCTGAACAAGCGAAGCTGGCAGGCTATTCGAAATAATCGAAAATCGCAATAAACGAAACAGATACTATCAAACCCTTTTTACCAACAACCCCTGCACATACTCCACAAACGCCCGAGCCTTGGCGCTGGCCATCCGCCCGGTTGGAAACACCGCCCACAGTTCCTGAATCGGCAGCTTCCACTCCGTCATCACCTCCCTGACCACTCCGGTGGCCAGCTCTGGCGCAAACATCCACGCCGATGCCATGGTCAGCCCTTGATGGGCCAGCACCGCTTCACGCAGACCTTCCGCGGCGCTGACGCGAATCCTGCCGCTGACAGTGACGGTTTGTTCTTCATCCGCCTTTTTGAACGGCCAGTGAGCGCCGCCGGCCAGCGTGTAAATCACCGCCTGATGCTGGCTCAGATCGGCAGGGCAGGCGGGTTCGCCGTGTTGTTCGAAGTACGCAGGCGTACCCAGTAACACACGCCGGCATTCGGCGATCTTGCGCGCGGTGAGGTTCGAATCGCTCAAGGTACCCATGCGCAGGGCGACGTCGACCCCTTCCTCCACCAGATTGACGTTGCGATCATCCAGCATCAGGTCGATGGTCAATTCAGGGTTTTGCTCGAGAAACGGCCCGAGGTGCGGGACGATGTGCATCCGGCCGAAGGTCACGGCGGCGCAGATGCGCAAGTTGCCTGTCAGCCCGTTGGCGGCACCGCGAGCCTCATTGTCTGCTTCATCGGCTTCTTCGATGGCACGCTTGGCGCGTTCGAAAAACGCCAGCCCGGCTTCGGTTGGTGTCAGTCCTCGGGTAGAGCGCAACAGCAGCCGGACCGCGAGCCTCGCTTCCAGCTGTGCGATGGTTTTCGACACGGCTGGCTGGCCGATATTCAGCCGTCGCGCGGCAGCGGAAAACGAACCGGTTTCCACCACGTAGACGAAGGTTTCCATTGCGGCCAAACGGTCCATCTCAAGTCCTTGTGAAGATCATAATTGTAGGAGTGAGCCTGCTCGCGATAGCGGTGTATCAGTCACCATCAATGTGAATGACCCACCGCTATCGTCGGAACGCCGCCCGGAGCCGGCTCACTCCTACAAGGGATGGTGTTGTGGGTCAGAACGCCGCTTTGCCTATTGAAGAACCACCGTCTACAAACAGCGTCTGGCCGGTGATGAACCCGCTCTGTTCTGACAGCAAAAATGCAATCGCCGCGGCAATTTCTTGCGGTTGTCCCAGACGCCCCATCGGCACACCGGCCAGATACCGCGCCTCACTTTCACTGCCCGGGGGATTGTTGGTACGAAACAGTTCCGTTTCCGTCGGGCCCGGTGCCACGGCGTTCACCGTCACGCCGGTTTGCGCCAGTTCCAGCGCCCAGGAGCGCGTGAAGCTGATCAACGCCGCTTTTGCCGCGGCATACGCTGTGCGCTGGGTAATCCCGAGCACCGTCAGGCTGGAAATGTTCACCACCCGACCCCAACCCTTGGCGCGCATGTTCGGCAGCAGCGCCTGGGTGGCCTGCAACGCTGAATGCAGGTTGACCCGCATTACGTCATCGAACGTATCGAGGTCGATTTCTCCCAACACTTGCGGGCGTACCAGGCCGACGTTGTTGACCAGCCCATCGAACTCGTAAGTCCCGGCCAGGTCCGCCAGCACTTCCTGGGTGAGTGCCCTGTCGCTCAAATCCAGCGGAAACAGGATGCCGGGAAAGCTCAGGTCAGGCGTGCGGGCAATACCGACCACCCGGTGCCCGGCGCGGTCCAGGTGTTCGGCCACCGCGCGGCCAATGCCTTTGCTGGCGCCGGTGATGAGAAAAGTACGTCGGGTCATTGCACACTCCTTGAACAAAACATGCCGCAGGTCAGGCGGCATTTGAACCGGTCAACCGCGAACCGCATCCCGCATCGCTTCAGGCTCCGGACGCTGAGTGTAAACCGGGATTACCTCGGGGTGACTGCTGACGCAGAGCGAAAGAATTCATTCTCGGGAAGGAAATGCGGGGCCGCAATCACAAATCGTAAAACAACCGAACGTCGTGATCGGGTTTTTTGTGCTTAAGTAAAGATAACTCTAGAGTTATTTTTGTCTGGGCCGGAGCAAGTCGGGCTGTACTGCCCGCCAGCCAGTCACGCAGGAGATCCATAATGCAATATCCAATCTGTATCGAGTGGGGCGACGAGAACACCGCCATCGGTATTCAGATCCCCGATATTCCGGGCGCCGTAACAGCCGGGGATACGTTTGAAGACGCCTATAACGCCGCCATCGAGATTGCCCACATCATGCTTCAGGAACTGGCGGCTGACGGGGAGTCGATCCCGATGCCGACTTCGGCTGCCGCCCATCGTGGCAACCCGGACTTCGCCGACATGGGATGGGGAATGCTGGAGCTGGACATCTCGCCGTACATGGGCAAGACCGAGAAGGTCAATGTGACGTTGCCCGGCTATGTGATTCAGCGTATTGACCGGTATGTGCGCGAGCACAATGTCAAAAGCCGCTCTTCCTTTTTGGCAGATGCGGCGATGGAGAAGCTGGTTCGACATTGAGTAGTGCCAGTTACATCGCCTTCGCGGGCAAGCCTCGCTCCTACAAGAGCACCGATGATCTGTAGGAGCGAGCGATGCGGCGATCCGACTTGCCCGCGAAGCTTTTTAACGTCTTAAGCAGTTGCGAATGAAGCCTTCTGCGAAACACTCAAAAACCGCAACAACGCCAACAGTGGAAACGCGCTACCCACAATCACGATCCACAACCAGCCGCCATGCTCGTACACCGCACTGGCTACCGAGGAACCAAACGCGCCGCCGATGAAGATGCTGGTCATGTACAACGCGTTCAGGCGACTGCGGCTTTTGGCGTCGAGGGCGTAGACCGCCCGTTGGCCGAGGACCATGTTCATCTGTACGCAGAAGTCGAGCACCACGCCGGTGACGGCGAGGCCGATGACGCTGTAGACCGGATGGATAAATGCTGGCAGGAAGCTCAAGCTGGCGAACAGCAGCGCCAGCAGCGAAGCGATGCGGGTGTGGCCAGCATCGGCGAGTCGACCGGCGATGGGCGCAGCGATGGCACCGATGGCGCCGACCAGGGCGAAAATCGCGATCTGGGTTTGCGACAAGCCATGATTACGCGCCAATTCCAGCGGCACGGCGGTCCAGAACAGGCTGAACGTGGCGAACATGCAGCCCTGATAAAACGCGCGCTGGCGCAATACCGGTTGCTGGCGCAGCAGCGTCCACAGCGAACCGAGTAACTGACCGTAGGAAGCGCTGTGATCAGGCTGGCGCTTGGGAATGGTCACGGCCAGCACGATGCTGATGGCCGCCATCAACACTGCCGCAATCACAAACATCGCCCGCCAGCCGAAGTGGTCAGCCACGACGCTGGACACCGGTCGCGCCAGCAGGATCCCCAGCAGCAAACCGCCCATGATCCCGCCGACCACTCGACCGCGAGACTCCTCCGGCGCCAGGTGCGCGGCCAGTGGAATCAGGATCTGTACCGACACCGAGCTGAAACCCACCAGCAACGAGATCAGCAGAAACACATTCGGCTGATCGGTGAACGCGGCGCCCAACAGACTGGCAATCGCCACCACGGTGGTGATGATCATCAGTCGGCGGTTTTCCAACAGGTCACCCAGCGGCACCAGGAAGAACAGGCCCAGCGCGTAGCCAATCTGGGTCAGCGAAACGATCAGGCTGGCCATGGTGCTGGTCAGGCCGATGTCGGGCGCGATCAGGCCGATGATCGGTTGCGCGTAGTAAATGTTGGCAACGATGGCGCCGCAGCAGAAGGCAAACAGCAGCACCATGCCTTTGGTCATTGTCGCGGCACCGTGGGGCGCCTGAGTCGCTGAGTTCATAACGTGTCTCGCTGAACAGAAAGGAATGCGTGAAGGCTAAGTGGCAGGCCGATTCGGCGGAAGAGGGATTGGAGTGATAGCAATCATTCCTTTGCGGAATGAGTGGCGCTGGAACCTGCGCCTGAATTTCAAGATCCGATGATACATTCACTTACATCTTGTTCGATAGCGTGCTTATGTTCTCTCTTACGACTCATCACCGGAAGGCACTTTCATGAACGCGATGTTCCGTTACCTGATTCGCGGCACTTTGATCGGATTGTTCATGGCAAGCCTCGCTCAGGCTGCGGACGCACCGGGCATGCGCATCGGCGTACGCGGGGTGATCACCGGGGTCAGCCCCGACGTATTGAAAGTCCACGTCAACAGCGGCGAAAACGTGGTCATCAACCTGACCAAGGACACCAAGATTCGCGCCGTCACCCTGGCCAATATTGAAGACATCAAACCCGGCAGCTACATCGGCTCGGCGGCCACTGCGCAGGAAGATGGCTCGCTCAAAGCGCTGGAAGTCCACGTCTTTCCGCCGGAGCTGGCCGGCAGTGGCGACGGCCATCGCCCCTTCGACCTGGTCAAGGGCAGCAGCATGACCAACGGCAGCGTCGGTGATCTGGTGGTCAGTAATGGTCGGGTGTTGACCGTCAACTACAAGGGTGGACAGCAGAAGATTCTGGTGCCGGAAGATGTGCCGATCGTGAACCTGGTGCCGGGGGATCGCAGCTTGCTGAAGGTGGGTGTGAAGGTCGTGACGTTTGTAACTCAGAGTGCGGATGGAATGCTGACCGCTCAATCGATTTCGGCCGGCAAGGACGGCGTGACACCACCGATGTAGGACCTAACCCAACCTTTGTAGGAGTGAGCCTGCTCGCGATTGCGGTGTATCAGTCACCATCAATGTGAATGAGCCACCGCTATCGCGAGCAGGCTCACTCCCACAGTTGTTGTGTGGCGTGGCGAAAACTTTCACAAAAAAAGGCGACCTTCTCAGGTCGCCTTTTTCATTGGGCTATCAGCGTTTACTGAGCGTAAATCTGATCAAAGACCCCACCATCATTGAAGTGCGTCTTCTGCACGGTGCGCCAGTCACCAAAGGTCTTCTCCACCGACAGGAAATCCACTTTCGGGAAGCGGTCGGTGTACTTGGCCAGTACCGCCGGGTCACGCGGACGCAGGTAGTTTGCCGCAGCAATTTCCTGGCCTTCCGGCGACCATAGGTACTTCAGGTATTCCTCGGCTGCTGCGCGGGTGCCTTTCTTCTCGACCACTTTTTCGACCACGGCCACTGGCGGCTCGGCTTCAGCGGAGACGCTCGGGTAGATCACTTCGAACTGATCACGGCCAAACTCGCGGGCAATCATTTCCGCTTCGTTTTCGAAGGTCACCAGCACGTCGCCGAGCTGGTTGGTCATGAAGGTAGTGGTAGCCGCACGACCACCGGTATCCAGCACCGGTGCTTGCTTGAACAGCTTGCCGACGAAGGCCTTGGCCTTGTTCTCGTCACCGCCGTTCTTCAGCACATAACCCCAGGCCGAAAGGTAGGTGTAGCGGCCGTTGCCCGAGGTTTTCGGGTTCGGCACGATTACTTGCACACCGTCCTTGAGCAGATCCGGCCAGTCTTTCAGGGCTTTCGGGTTGCCTTTGCGGACGATGAACACCGTGGCCGAGGTGAACGGCGCGCTGTGGTTCGGCAGCAGGGTGACCCAGTTGTCCGGCACCAGTTTGCCGTTGTCTGCCAGGGCGTTGATGTCGGTGGCCATGTTCATGGTGATGACGTCAGCCGGCAGGCCGTCGATCACGGAGCGCGCCTGTTTGCTCGAACCGCCGAAAGACATCTGCAGGGTGATGTTTTCGTTGTGCTCGGCTTGCCAGTGTTTCTGGAAGGCAGCGTTGTAGTCCTTGTAGAAATCGCGCATCACGTCGTAGGAAACGTTGAGCAGGGTCGGTGCAGCCTGAGCCACGCTGGTCAATGCCAGGCCAGCGGCCAGAAGTGAGGCGCCAAAGAGTTTTTTCACTGCGCATTCCTTGTTCTAATTTAAATGTGAGGCAATTTGCCAGCGACTATAACCGGGCTCGTATAGTCCTTTAAAGATTAAAAAGCACTTTGCTTATTCCAGTTTTTTGAACAGCACATTGCCGCACCGCGAGCAAAATGCAGCGCCGTGCTCGTGGCTGTTTTTCTTACACACCGGGCAGTCGTGTTGCAACTGTTCGCCGCGCATGGCGTTGGCCAGTTCGGCGGTGAAAATCCCGGTTGGCACGGCGATGATCGAGTAACCGGTGATCATCACCAGCGACGAAATCACCTGGCCCAGGGGCGTCTTCGGCACGATGTCGCCGAAACCGACGGTGGTCAGCGTCACGATAGCCCAGTAGATGCCTTTTGGAATGCTGGTGAAGCCATGCTCCGGGCCTTCGATCACGTACATCAGCGTGCCGAACACCGTGACGAGCGTGCAGACGCTGACCAGAAACACCACGATCTTCTGCTTGCTGCCACGCAGCGCCAACATCAGGTAATTGGCTTGCTTGAGGTACGGACTGAGCTTGAGCACACGGAAAATCCGCAGCATCCGGATGATCCGGATAATCAGCAGGTACTGCGCATCGGCGTAATACAGCGCGAGGATGCCGGGCACGATCGCCAGCAAATCCACCAGCCCGTAGAAGCTGAAGGCATAACGCAGCGGCTTGGGCGAACAGTACAGGCGCAGGCCATATTCGATGGCGAAAATGACCGTGAAGCCCCACTCGATGTACGCCAGTACGTTGGCGTAGTTCTGATGAATCGCGTCGATGCTGTCGAGCATCACGATGACGATGCTGGCGAGGATGATCAACAGCAGAATGCCGTCGAAGCGCCGCCCGGCTTTGGTGTCGCTCTGGAAAACCATGACGTAAAGGTCTTCACGCCAGTTTTTGCTGCTGTCCATGGATAACGCCTGAATCGAGAATCAGCGCAGCCTAGGGTGATTCTCCTCCAGAGTGCAAGGCGTACCGGCGACGGTGGTTTTGCCGAACATTTGCATAACCGTGCGGATCAGCCAGCAGGCGAGGATAAACGGCGCGGTCAGCGTTGGCAGGCCGATGGCGGCAAACACTGGCGTCAGCAACAGCGCCGCTGCGATGCCGATGAGCGGCAGCCACGGTTGCTGGCGCTGCGAGCTGAGGGCGAGGGCGGCGAGTACGGCGTTATAGCCACCGAGGCCGATCAATGCGCTATAGAAGTCTTGATGCAGCAGGCTCCAGCCCATGCCCGCGACAGACGCCAGCATTGCCCAGCAGAATGCACGGCGATCAGCGATCAGCAAGCCCACGGCGATCATCGCACCGGCCAGCGGATGACCGAGGAACATCACCTGGCCGAGGCCTTTCAGGGGGGCGAGGAGCATGTTCAACGCACTGACTTCGATCAAATGGGCTTCGGTCGAGGGGGTGGCGAAGCACAGCAGCAACCAGCCCAATCCCACGAAGGGCGCCGTATAGGCCGGCAGGTATTGGCTGACCCGGATGCGTTTGAGCCACTGCTGAGTGAGCATCGCGCTCAATCCACCCGCAGCAATGATCAGCGGCGGCAACAGCGCGGACCAAGGGAAATACAGGCTCAGCAGCAAACCGAGCAGGACACCGTTGTAACTGAACAGCCCGGCCTGACGATCGGCCTTGGCGTAGTGGCGACGTTGTGCGGTGAGCAAACCGGCGACACCGCCCAGCAGCGCACCGCCGAGCAGGGCCGGTGCGGTGAATAGAATGGCGAGCAGGCACAACAGACCAAACAGCGGATGGCGCTGGAGGAAAATCTGGCTGAAGCCGTTGAGCAGGGCAGTCGCCCAATCGGGGCAGTGGGTGTTGAAGTGGTTGGCAGGCATGATGAAGTCTGTGGGTGTTTCAGTGAAACCGAGTCGCCAGCATCGCCAGCAGGCTGGCTCCCACACTGAATCTGCGTTCAGTCTTGATTTCGTTATCGACACAAAACCAATGTGGGAGCCAGCCTGCTGGCGATGAGGCCGGTATGGGCGCTCTAGATCAACGTCTCGATACGCAAAGAGTTAGTCGACCCAGGCTGCCCAAACGGCACACCCGCCGTGATCAATAAAGTGTCCCCGCGCTGCGCCATGCCCTGCGCCTGCGCAATCTCCAGCGCCGTCGAACACACCTCATCCACCTGGCGCAGACGATCATTGACCACCGAATGCACCCCCCACGCCACGGTCAAGCGGCGAGCGGTCTGCAGGTTCGGCGTCAGGTTCAGAATCGGCACCGTCGGCCGTTCCCGCGCCGCTCGCAGACTCGACGTGCCGGACTCGCTGTAGTTCACCAGCACCGCCACCGGCAACACGTTACTGATGCGACGAATCGCACAGCTGATCGCATCGGAAACGGTCGCCTCGGCTTTCGGCCGGCTGACGTCCAGTTGCGTCTGATAGTCCGGACCGTTTTCCACCTGGCGGATGATCTTGCTCATCATCTGCACAGCTTCTATCGGGTATTCGCCGGATGCGGTTTCCGCCGACAGCATCACCGCATCGGCGCCTTCGGCCACGGCGTTGGCCACATCGGTGACTTCGGCGCGGGTCGGGGCCGGGGAGAAACGCATCGACTCCAGCATCTGCGTCGCCACCACCACCGGTTTGCCGAGTTGGCGGCAGATGCTGATGATGTTCTTCTGAATCTGCGGCACGCTTTCGGCGGGCACTTCGACGCCGAGGTCGCCACGGGCAACCATGATCGCGTCGCTCAATTCGGCGATTTCCCGCAGTTGCGTGACCGCCGACGGCTTCTCGATCTTGGCCATCAAAAACGCTTTGTCGCCGATCAGTTCACGCGCTTCGCGAATGTCTTCCGGGCGCTGCACGAACGACAGCGCGACCCAATCCACGCCCAACTCCAGACCGAAACTCAAATCGCGACGATCCTTGGCCGTCAGCGGGCTTAACTCCAGCACCGCTTGCGGCACGTTCACGCCTTTGCGGTCCGAGAGTTCGCCGCCATTGAGCACCGTGGTGTCGATTGCATCAGCGTATTTGGTGACCACGCGCAGTCGCAGTTTTCCGTCGTCGAGCAGCAAGTCCATGCCCGGTTCCAGCGCGGCGATGATTTCCGGGTGCGGCAGGTTGACCCGGCGTTGATCGCCCGGCGTCGGGTCCAGGTCCAGGCGCAGGGCCTGACCGCGATGCAACTGCACCTTGCCTTCGGCGAACTTGCCGACCCGCAGTTTCGGGCCTTGCAGGTCCATCAGGATCCCGAGCGGATAATTCAGTTGGCGCTCGACTTCACGAATCCATTGATAGCGTTGAGCGTGGTCGGCGTGATCGCCGTGGCTGAAGTTCAGGCGGAAGATGTTGACCCCGGCCTGCACCAGTTCGCGGATGTCTTCGATCCCGTCGGTGGCCGGGCCGAGGGTGGCGAGGATTTTGACCTTTTTATCAGGCGTCATTTTTTGTGCTCTCGAGAATCAGGATGGCGCGGAAGTCGTTGACGTTGGTGCGGGTCGGCTCGGTGACGATCAACGCGTCGAGCGCCGCGAAATAGCCGTAGCCATTGTTGTTGTCGAGTTCATCGCTGGCGCTCAAACCGAGGGCGGCCGCGCGGGCGTAGCTGTCCGGGGTCATGATCGCCCCGGCATTGTCTTCCGAGCCGTCGATGCCATCGGTGTCGCCGGCCAGCGCGTAGACGCCGGGCAAGCCTTTGAGGCTGTCGTTCAGGCTCAGGAGGAATTCGGCGTTGCGTCCGCCGCGACCGTTGCCGCGCACGGTGACCGTGGTTTCACCGCCCGAAAGGATCACGCACGGCGCCGCCAATGGCTGGCCATGCAAGACCACTTGCCGAGCGATGCCGGCGTGAACCTTGGCCACTTCGCGGGATTCGCCTTCCAGATCGCCGAGGATCAGCGGACTGAAACCGGCCTGACGGGCTTTCACCGCGGCGGCTTCAAGTGACTGTTGTGGACGGGCGATCAATTGGAAATGACTGCGCGCCAGGCTCGGGTCGCCGGGTTTGACCGTCTCCGATTCCGGGCTTTGCAGCCAGTTGCGCACCGACGCCGGGACTTCAATGTCGTATCGCTTGAGGATCGCCAGCGCTTCGGCGGAGGTGCTCGGGTCGGCCACGGTGGGGCCGGAAGCGATGACCGTGGCGAGGTCGCCCGGTACATCGGAAATCGCATAGGTATAAACAGTGGCGGGCCAGCAGGCTTTGCCGAGACGGCCGCCCTTGATCGCCGAGAGGTGCTTGCGCACGCAGTTCATCTCGCCGATGGTCGCGCCGGATTTGAGCAGGGCTTTGTTGATCGATTGCTTGTCGGCGAGCGTAATCCCTTGGGCCGGAAGGGCGAGCAACGCAGAACCGCCACCGGAGAGCAGGAAGATGACGCGGTCGTCTCCGCTCAGGTTGCTGACCAGATCCAGCACGCGCTTGGCGACGGCCAGGCCGGCGGCGTCCGGTACCGGGTGAGCGGCTTCGACGACTTCGATTTTTTCGCACGGGGCGCCGTGACCGTAACGCGTCACTACCAGGCCGGACACTTCACCCTGCCAGCAGCGCTCGACCACTTGGGCCATGGCGGCGGCGGCTTTGCCGGCACCGATGACGATCACGCGACCGCTGCGGTCAGTGGGCAAATGAGCTTCGAGGACTTGCTGCGGATGGGCCGCGTCAATGGCTGTGGCAAACAGCTCACGCAGGAATTGTTGCGGATCGACCGACATGGCGGGCTCCCGGAATTCTTGTTATTAGAGGAAAACTATTTGCCCCTGTAGGAGCGAGGCTTGCCCGCGAACCGGACACCACGGTGTTTCTGCTGCACCGAGGCGCTCCCTTCGCGGGCAAGCCTCGCTCCTACAGGGAGCAATGGCTTACTGCTTATCGCGAATCGAGAAATTCGCCATGTGCTCCAGGCCTTTGATCAGCGCCGAGTGGTCCCAGTTGCTGCCACCGATGGCCGCGCAGGTGCTGAACACTTGCTGGGCGTTGGCGGTGTTCGGCAGGTTGATGTTCAGCTCCTTGGCGCCTTGCAGGGCCAGGTTCAGGTCCTTCTGGTGCAGGCTGATGCGGAAGCCTGGGTCGAAGGTGCCTTTGATCATGCGCTCGCCATGCACTTCGAGGATTTTCGACGAAGCGAAACCGCCCATCAGCGCTTCACGCACCTTGGCTGGATCGGCACCGTTTTTCGAAGCGAACAGCAGGGCTTCGGCTACGGCCTGAATGTTCAGCGCGACGATGATCTGGTTCGCCACTTTCGCGGTTTGACCGTCGCCGTTGCCACCCACCAGGGTGATGTTCTTGCCCATCGCCTGGAACAGCGGCAAGGCGCGTTCGAAGGCATCGGCATCGCCGCCGACCATGATGCTCAGGGTCGCAGCCTTGGCACCGACTTCACCGCCGGACACCGGCGCGTCGAGGTACTGCGCGCCTTTTTCGTTGATCTTGGCTGCGAAGGCCTTGGTGGCGGTGGGCGAGATCGAGCTCATGTCGATGACGACTTTGCCCTTGCCGACACCGGCCGCAATGCCGTCGGCGCGGAACAGCACGTCATCGACCTGCGGGGTATCCGGCACCATGACGATGATGAATTCAGCTTCTTGCGCGACTTCTTTCGGGTTCGCCAGGGCGACAGCGCCACCGGCGATCAGGTCGGCAGGCGCGGCATCGTGGTGCGCCGACAGGAACAGGCTGTGACCGGCTTTCTGCAGGTTCAACGCCATTGGGTGGCCCATGATGCCGGTGCCGATAAATCCGATTTTAGCCATGAGAAATTCCTCTTGTTTTTATTGCTGCTTCAAGCAAATAGGGGAGCGCTTTTGTAGGAGCCGGCTTGCTGGCGATGGCATCGACACGGTGTATCAGAAACACCGCGTTGCCTGGATCGCCAGCAAGCCGGCTCCTACAAGGGATCTACGTCAGATCGCGTTATGGGTTTTCAGCCAGCCCAGGCCGGCTTCGGTGGTGGTCAGCGGCTTGTATTCGCAACCGACCCAACCCTGATAACCAATCCGGTCCAGGTGTTCGAACAGGAAGCGGTAGTTGATTTCACCGGTGCCCGGTTCGTTGCGTCCCGGGTTGTCCGCCAATTGCACGTGATTGATTTCACTGAGGTGCGATTGCAGGGTGCGGGCCAGGTCGCCTTCCATGATTTGCATGTGATAGATGTCGTATTGCAGGAACAGATTGGCGCTGCCGACCTGTTCGCGAATCGACAGGGCTTGCGCCGTGTTGTTCAGGTAGAACCCTGGGATGTCGCGGGTGTTGATCGCTTCCATCACCAGTTTGATGCCCGCCGCTTGCAGCTTGTCGGCCGCATACTTGAGGTTGGCGACAAAGGTTTTTTCCACGGTGGCATCGTCGACACCTTGTGGACGAATACCGGCCAGGCAGTTGACCTGGGTGTTGCCCAGCACTTGCGCGTAGGCGATCGCCAGATCGACCCCGGCGCGGAACTCTTCAACCCGGTCCGGCAGGCACGCGATACCGCGTTCGCCCTTGGCCCAGTCACCGGCCGGCAGGTTGAACAACACCTGGGTCAGACCGTTGGCGTCGAGCTTGGCCTTGATCTCTGCGGAGCTGAAATCGTAAGGGAACAGATATTCGACACCACTGAAGCCGGCCTTGGCGGCCGCTTCGAAACGGGCAAGAAAATCCTGTTCGGTGAACAGCATGGACAGGTTGGCTGCGAAACGCGGCATGGTGGTCTCCCGTAAATGTGTGGCCCTTGTAGGAGCCGGCTTGCTGGCGATAGCGGTGTATCAATCGACATTGATGTGGATGACACACCGCATCGCCAGCAAGCCGGCTCCTACAAGGGAGGCGGTCAGTTGTTAATCGAGCAGCGAAATCGCGGTCGGCGCATCGTTGCCGACCAGCGCCAGGTCTTCGAATTCGTTGACGGCGTTGATCTCGGTGCCCATGGAAATGTTGGTCACGCGCTCCAGAATAATCTCGACGATCACCGGCACCTTGAACTCTTCGATCAGCTCCTGGGCCCTGCGCAGTGCAGGCTGGATCTGAGCCGGTTCGAACACACGCAGCGCCTTGCAACCGAGGCCTTCGGCAACCGCGACGTGGTCGACACCGTAACCGTTGAGTTCCGGAGCGTTCAGGTTATCGAAGGACAGCTGCACGCAGTAGTCCATGTCGAAACCACGCTGGGCCTGACGAATCAGTCCCAGGTACGAATTGTTTACCACAACATGGATGTACGGCAGCTTGAACTGCGCGCCCACCGCCAATTCTTCGATCATGAACTGGAAGTCATAGTCGCCCGACAGTGCCACAACCTTGCGGTTCGGATCGGCCTTGACCACGCCCAGTGCAGCCGGAATCGTCCAGCCCAGCGGGCCGGCCTGACCGCAGTTGATCCAGTGACGCGGCTTGTAGACGTGCAGGAACTGCGCGCCGGCAATCTGCGACAGACCGATGGTGCTGACGTAGCAGGTGTCTTTGCCGAACACCTGGTTCATCTCTTCGTAAACGCGCTGCGGTTTGACCGGCACGTTATCGAAGTGCGTTTTGCGTTGCAGGCTGGCTTTGCGCTGCTGGCAGTCTTGCAGCCAGGCGCTGCGGTTTTTCAGCTTGCCGGCGGCTTGCCATTCGCGAGCGACTTCGATGAACACGGTCAGCGCGGCAGCGGCGTCGGAAACGATGCCCAGGTCCGGGTTGAACACGCGGCCGATTTGCGTCGGCTCGATGTCAACGTGAATGAACTTGCGGCCTTCGGTGTACACGTCGATTGAGCCGGTGTGGCGGTTGGCCCAACGGTTACCGACGCCCAGTACCACGTCGGACTTCAGCAGGGTGGCGTTGCCGTAACGGTGCGAAGTCTGCAAGCCCACCATGCCAACCATCAACGGGTGATCGTCCGGGATCGTGCCCCAGCCCATCAGGGTCGGGATCACCGGAATGCCGGTCAGCTCGGCGAATTCCACCAGCAACTCGCTGGCGTCGGCATTGATGATGCCGCCACCGGCGACCAGCAATGGACGCTCGGCCTGATCGAGCATGGCCAGGGCCTTCTCGATTTGCACGCGATTAGCGGTTGGCTTGGCCAGTGGCAGCGGTTCGTAGGCGTCGATGTCGAATTCGATTTCGGCCATCTGCACGTCGAACGGCAGGTCGATCAGCACTGGGCCTGGACGGCCGGAGCGCATTTCGTAGAAGGCTTTCTGGAACGCATACGGCACCTGGCCCGGTTCCATGACCGTGGTCGCCCACTTGGTCACTGGCTTGACGATGGTGGTGATATCGACAGCCTGGAAGTCTTCCTTGTGCATGCGGGCGCGGGGTGCTTGCCCGGTGATGCACAGAATCGGGATCGAGTCGGCCGAGGCGCTGTAGAGCCCGGTGACCATGTCGGTACCGGCCGGGCCGGAAGTGCCGATGCACACGCCGATGTTGCCGGCCTTGGTGCGGGTGTAGCCCTCGGCCATGTGCGACGCGCCTTCAACGTGTCGAGCGAGGACGTGATCGATGCCGCCGACCTTTTGCAGGGCGGAGTACAGCGGGTTGATGGCGGCACCGGGGATGCCAAAAGCGGTATCAACCCCTTCACGGCGCATCACCAGAACGGCGGCTTCGATTGCTCTCATTTTGCTCATGGTTTTGTGTCTCTTACGTTTTGTAATTGTATACAAGTGGCTTTGCGCAGAGTGTATTCACGGCGGACGGCGCAGGTCAATCCATTTTCTCAAGCGACTGTTTCATTCGTCGGAAGCCTGTTCTGCTGTGGCTTTTCGTCGCATGTGGCGCTTTTCGATAATTATTGTATACAAAAAAATAACTCATTGTGTTCTATTTGTTGCATCGGACTGCGATGCAAGCGCGCAGTCCTTCCGCTTTCCCTATAACAAAATGAGGACGGCACCATGAGCGCTTTAACCTTGAAAGTGGCAGTCAACCTGACCAGTCAGGCCATCTCCGCCGCGCGTGCAATCAACGCGGCCCCTTTGACCATCGCCGTGCTGGATGCCGGCGGACACCTGGTTTCCCTGCAACGTGAAGACGGCGCCAGCCTGCTTCGGCCACAAATCGCCATCGGCAAAGCCTGGGGCGCCATTGCGCTGGGCAAAGGCTCACGCCTGCTGGCGCTGGACGCCCAGCAACGCCCGGCGTTTATCGCGGCATTGAACAGCCTGGGGCAGGGCAGCGTGGTGCCGGCACCGGGCGGTGTGTTGATTCGGGATCAGGACGGGAATGTGCTGGGAGCTGTGGGCATCAGCGGGGATTTGTCAGATGTTGATGAACAGTGTGCGATCAATGCGATCGAGGCGTTGGGGTTGAAGGCGGATGCGGGGGTAGCAGCTTGAATCATGGGTGACTGATCCACCGCTATCGCCAGCAGGCTGGCTCCCACAGGGATCATCTGAGTGTCAGAAATCAACTGTGGGAGCCAGCCTGCTGGCGATGACAAGCCGTCAGACACATCCATCTAAATGTCTGCCCCACCCTTGGGTAATATCAGGACTAGCCTTCTTCATGAATTAATCATGCAAGGGGCAAAGGAATGCCTGATCTACCCGCGTCAAATCGCCTGCGCATTGGCCGTTATACCGAGCCCAGCCGGATTTATCTGCTGACTACCATTACACGCGACCGAGAGCCGATATTCAAAGACTTCACTTTGGGTAGAGTGGTGGTTAATCAATTTCGCTGCGCTCAGGATCAAGGTTTCGCTAATTCACTGGCCTGGGTGGTCATGCACGATCACTTTCATTGGTTGATTGAGTTGCAGAAGGGATCTTTGAGTGAGCTGATGCAAAAAACCAAGTCGATGAGCACCAAAGCCATAAAGCAGTCTACCGGTCGAAGCACCAGTCTCTGGCAGAGAGGATTTCATGATCGGGCACTGCGGCGGGAAGAGGATTTGGTGAAACTGGCTCGATATGTAGTAGCCAACCCGTTGCGGGCTGGACTGGTCGGGAAGCTTGGCGATTATCCGTTGTGGGATGCTGTTTGGGTTTGAGCTGAAATCGAGTTGCCTTCATCGCGAGCAGGCTCACTCCTACAGGGAAATGCATTCCAAATGTAGGAGAGAGCCTGCTCGCGATGAAGGCAACTCGGTCTACCGATCCGGCTCACACCCCTTGAGCACCAACCGGATAATCGTCTGCGCCGCCGCTTCATAATCCTCTTCATCCAGCTTGGCCTTGCCGGTGATGGCAGTAATCTGCCAGTCAAAGTCGGCATAGGTCTGGGTCGCGGCCCAGATGCTGAACATCAGGTGGTTGGGGTCGATGGGGGCGATCTGGCCGCGGTCGATCCAGGTCTGGATGCAGTCGATGTTGTGTTTCGCCTGGCTGTTCAGTTGTTCGACCAGGTCGGCGCTCAGGTGCGGGGCACCGTGCATGATTTCGCTGGCGAACACCTTGGAGGCGAAGGGCAAGTCGCGGGAGATGCGGATTTTCGAGCGAATGTAGCCGCTCAGCACTTCACTGGGCACGCCGTCGGCGTTGAACGGCGTCGAGGCCTGCAGAATCGGCTCGATGATGCTTTCCAGAACCTCTCGGTAGAGGTTTTCCTTGGATTTGAAGTAGTAGTAGACGTTGGGCTTGGGCAATCCCGCCTTGGCTGCGATGTCACTGGTTTTGGTCGCAGCGAAGCCTTTGTCGGCAAATTCTTCACTGGCGGCACGCAGGATCAGTTCTTTGTTGCGCTCGCGGATAGTGCTCATAAACCAGGTGGTTCCTTGCCTGTTCTGGCGGTTGCGCATGGTAGCACCGGCCTCGCGCGGCGCTCAAGAATGCCCCATGTGGCGCTCGGCCGCGCTATGCTGCGCAGCATTCATTCCAGAAGGACACCTGATTCATGGCAGGAAGCAGTTTACTGTTGCTGATCGACGACATTGCCGCGGTACTCGACGATGTGGCGTTGATGACCAAAATGGCCGCCAAGAAAACCGCCGGCGTGCTCGGTGACGATCTGGCGCTCAATGCCCAGCAGGTCAGCGGCGTACGTGCCGAACGGGAAATCCCGGTCGTTTGGGCAGTGGCGAAGGGCTCGTTTCTCAACAAACTGATTCTGGTGCCGTCGGCGCTGGCGATCAGTGCATTCATTCCGTGGCTGGTCACGCCGTTGCTGATGGTCGGCGGCGCCTACCTGTGTTTCGAAGGTTTTGAAAAACTCGCGCACAAATTCCTGCACAGCAAGGCTGAAGACCAGGTCGAGCATGCCGAGCTTGTCGAAGCGGTGGCGAATCCGGCGGTCGATCTGGTGGCGTTCGAAAAGGACAAGATCAAGGGCGCCATCCGTACCGACTTCATTCTTTCGGCCGAAATCATCGCCATCACCCTTGGCACCGTGGCCGATGCGTCGCTGACCCAGCAAGTCATCGTGCTCTCGGGCATTGCCATCGTCATGACCATCGGCGTCTATGGGCTGGTGGCGGGCATCGTCAAGCTCGATGACCTCGGTCTGTGGCTGACCCAGAAGCCCGGCCAGATGGCCAAAAGCATTGGCGGCGGGATTCTGCGTGCGGCGCCGTACATGATGAAAAGCCTGTCGGTGATCGGGACGGCGGCGATGTTCCTGGTCGGTGGCGGGATTCTCACTCACGGCGTGCCGGTGGTTCATCACTGGATTGAAGGTGTCAGCGCAGGGGCGGGCGGTGCCGGGTTTATCGTGCCAACGTTGCTGAATGCCGTGGCGGGGATTGTGGCGGGGGCGGTGGTGTTGGCGGGTGTGATGGTTGTCAGCAAAATCTGGCGGGCAGTCAAACGCTGAACCTGTAGGAGCCGGCTTGCCGGCGATGGTCGTTAACGATAACGCGGGGGTACTGGTTAAACGCGGTGCACTTGAGACCATCGCCAGCAAGCCGGCTCCTACACCGTGGGCCCTACAACCCAGTGAAAGCTGCAAAAAAAGGCCATTCGATTCACATCGAATGGCCTTTTTTGTTGCCGATGAATTACTCGGCGATCTGCAGCTTGCGCGACTCGGTGTACACGTAACGCACCTTTTCGTATTCGAACGGCGAGTTCAGCTGGCCGTAGCGGAAGCTGGTCTGGTGGCGCTTGTCGATGCTGCGCAGGGCCCACACCTCAGGGTGGTTGGAACTGACTTCGGAGACGTTCAGGAAGTTGATCGCCGATTCGGCAGTGAAGTCCACGGCCAGGCCGCCGGTGTCGCGGATGTTGGACGGGCCGAGGATCGGCAGCACGAAGTAGGCGCCGCCCGGTACGCCGTAGAAACCGAGCGTCTGGCCGAAGTCTTCGCTCTGGCGCGGCAGGCCCATGGCCGTGGCCGGGTCCCACAGGCCGGCGATGCCGATGGTGGTGTTGAGCAACAGGCGTGCGGTGGTTTCCATCGAACGCTGGCCCTTGAACTGCAACAAGCTGTTGAGCAGGTTCGGTACGTCGCCGAGGTTGTTGAAGAAATTGCTGACCCCGGTGCGCAGGAAGCTTGGCGTGATGTAGCGATACCCGTCGACCACCGGCAGGAACACCCATTGGTCGAAGCGGTAGTTGAAGTGATACACCCGGCGGTTCCACTCTTCCAGCGGGTCGTACACGTTCAGGGCGTTGAGGGAGGAGCGTTCGAATTCGCGCTGATCCAGGCCCGGGTTGAACTTGAGTTTGCTCAGTGGCTCCTTGAAGCCGTCACTGTCGACGACCACCGGGGCGTTGGCTTTGCTGTTGTCGGCATTGGCGACGCCTGCACAGAGTAACGCTGCGATAAGCAGGAGGTATTTAGCCACGGAAGAACTCCAGCATGGCGTCGCTGTTGACGCGATAGTTAAGGTTGCCGCAGTGGCCGCCCAGTGGATAAACCGTCAAGCGGTCGCCGAAGGTCTTGCGCAGGAAACCGAGGTCACCCGGGCCGAGGATCACGTCGTCGGCATTGTGCATGACCGCGATTTTCGGGCTGTCGTGCAGGTAATCCTTCAGGGCATACAGGCTGACCTGGTCGATCAGTTGCAGCAGGCTGCCGCCGTCAGTGCGCGCGCGCCACATCGGGATCACTTGTTCGGTGATGTAGCAGTCGAAGTCGCACTGCAGCGCACGCTTGAGGTATGGCGTGAGGCTGGTGCCTTCGGTGATGGGCGTTTTCGGCGGAGTGATCAGGCCGCGACGGTTGATCAGGTCCGAAGTGAAAGCGATGTCGGCCGCCGAGAAGCGGAACGACGTGCCGATCAGCATGGCCATCTGTTCGTTGGTCAGGTGCTGCTTGGACTGCTGGAAGTCGTAGAGCAGGGCGTCGTTGAGGTCGATGTAGCCTTTTTGCTGGAAGTATCGGGTCAGTTTGTCCAGCACCAGTTCATAGAACGTGGTGGTGTTGTTGATGCCCTTGACCTCGGTCTGGACGAGTCTGTCCAGGTTGGTGATCGAGGTGTAGAGGTTGACCGGTGGGTTGAGCAGCAAGACTTTCTTGAAATTGAAACTGCGGCGGGTTTCATCCAGATGCGCGACAAATGCCGCATCCAGCGCCCCCAGGCTGTAGCCGGTCAGGTAGTAATCGGTGACGGCCACTTTCGGGTTTTGTGCCCGCACGGCCTGCATCACCCGGTACATGTCTTCGGCGTCATCCTTGGTGATGCCGGGTGTGGCAAAGCGTGAAGCGGCACTCATGAAGTCGAAGCTGGTGGGCGACGACAGCTGCACCACGTGGTAACCCGCCTTGTAGTAGAGCTTTTTCAGGTATTCGTTAAGGCTGCTGTCAAAGCGCGCACCGGTGCCGGCGATCAGGAAGATCAACGGGGCGGCTTTATCCTGGGTGGCGATGCGGTAGGTCAGCTTCTTCACCGGCCAGAAGTTGTCCGGCAGTTCGAACTCACGCTCCGGGCGCAGCGTGACGGTGCGGGTTTCCTGGTCGATGTCATCGTCAAGCGGCAACTCCGGGCGCAGGTCCGGCGGCGTCGTGGCGATGGTCGCCTCGAACGGGTTGGTCAAGGGATAGCCATAACTGGCGGCGTCGATATCGACCGCCAGTGCGGACGCACTCAAGATAAGGCCGCTAAACAGAGCGGCGAAGCGCAAGGAACGGAGCATGACTGGATCCCTTATAGAAAGGTGCCGAATGAAGTTCGCAGGCTATGACCACGGGGGTTGCGCCAAAGTGCCATGTATCGACACCAATCAGGCCAAATTTCAGAGTAATAGTAGCTGGACGATACACTTTGCAGTGATTGAGTGCCCAGTTAACTGTTGTTAAGGCTTGCGTCAGGCTGCCGGGGGATTAAGCTGGCCGCCGTTTTTCGCTGATTGGAGTGCTTCATGTCCCGCCGTTTACCGGTAATTCTGCTGCTTGTTTTGCTGCCTTTATGGCTGGCTGCCAGTTATGGCGCGCGGTATGGCTTCATGGAGGATGCGCAATGGGTCGGCCTCTGCGCGGACGATACGAGTCGCTGGGAATGCCTGGTCCGCTCGAACCTGGGCCTGATGATTCATTTCCAGGTGTTGGGTTGGGCGGCAGTGGCCGCCGCCGTGATCGGGTTCGTGTTGCCGGGGCGGGCAGGGTGGTGGTTGGCGGTGTTGGCGCTGGTGTTCGGGTTTCCGGCGTTGGCGTTGTACAACACGACGATGGCGGTGTTTGCGGTGGTGATTGCGGGGTTGCGGTTGGTCCGGGCGTCTCGTAGCGCCTGACAGATCGCCATCGCGAGCAGGCTCGCTCCCACAGTAGATCTTCAGTGAACACATATTATGTGAACGATGGAGATCAAATGTGGGAGCGAGCCTGCTCGCGATGGGGCCATCAACCCTTGCGAACCCGCAAACAGCGCCACAACGCCGCCACCATCAACACACTCACCAGCGCCCAGCCCCAGGCCTGCTGATTCTGCAAACCTTCGCGATACAGCTGCGGCGCAATCCCGGTACCGATGATGAAGGTCAGAAGCGCGATTTCACGACGTGGCACGCTCACCGGCCGGCACAGATAGACCAGCGCGGGCAGAATGAAAGCTACGCTCGGAAAGCTGCGATAACGCGGATCGAACACCAGTTCGAGCATCATCACAGCCGCTGCAAAACCTGCTGCTGCCAGCAACCAGCCGGCCCGACGCTCCAGCACATTGAAGGCCCGTTGACGCCAGCCGCTACGGTCACTCAGTGTCAGCGCTGCATGCATCAGTACCAACAGGTTCAAAGCCGTCAGCAACGCAACCCACAACCATTCACTGGTAAATCGGGTGGTGACGCGTGCCAGATCGCCCCAGGCGCCAATCGAACAGGCCGCCAAAGCGCCGAGCAGCGGTAGCACCAACGCAGAGCGGGTACTGCGTACACGACCGCCAAGGATCAGCGTGCCAAGGAAAATCATCCCGCCCACCGCCAGCCACTGCGACCAGTACGGTACGTTGGACACCGGCCCGGCCAGCACGCCCTTGTCCTGACGGTCGGCGTCAAACAGGCCCCAGTAACCACCAACGGCCCCTTCGCTGGCGCGTTTCCAGGGTTGGTCGAACGCTTCGATCAGGTTGTAGTGCCAGCCTTCCTGCTCGGCCATGATCACAAAGCTGCGAATGAACTTGGCCTCATTGACCCGGCTCGGCAGTGCGGTTTCGCGCTGGCGGCCTTCGCTTGGCCAGCCGGTTTCGCCAATCATCACGTCCTTGGGTGCGAATTTGTTGCCGAACACCTGACGCACTTCGCGAACATGTTGCAGCGCGGCGTCGATGTTCGACGGATCGTCTTCCCAATACGGCAGCAGGTGGATGGTCAGGAAGTCCACCGCCGGGGCGATTTCCGGGTGTTTGAGCCAGAACTCCCAGACGTCGGCATAAGTGACAGGCTGCTTGACCTGGCTTTTGACCTTGTTGATCAGCCTGGCCAATTGCGCACCGGTGACTTCCTTGCGCAACAGGGCTTCGTTGCCGACGATCACCGACGTGACCACGTCCGGGTTGGCGTTGGCCGAGGCGATCAGCAGGTCGACTTCTTTCTCGGTGTCCACCGGGTTGCTGTTCACCCACGCACCGATCATCAACTTCAGACCATGTTTGCGCGCCAGGTCGGGCAAGGCCTCGAGGCCGGTCATGGAATAGGTGCGAATGCATTCGAAGCGGGTGGCCAGCAGCGCGAGGTCAGCGTCCATGCGCTCGGGGCGCAACTTGAACGGCTGATCGAACGGTGATTGGTCCTTGTCGAACGGGGTGTAGGAGGCGCATTGCAGTTTGTGCGTCGCGCTGGCCACGTCCGGCAGAATCACCGGTTTGCCGAGGCCGTACCAAAAACCGCCGAGAGCAAAGAGCCCCAGCAGGCAGGCGAAAAGGTAAGCGAAAAAAGGAAAGCGTGATGTCGCGGGCATGGTCAGGCCGTCTGGGAGCAAAGCCGCGCATGTTACCCGCATTTGTCCCGCGCTTGGTGGCTCGCATAATTTTGACATGCAAAGTTCGGGCGGATCGCCCGAGGCCTTTCAGGTGCTCGTGATTAATGGCGTTCTGATGTCGTTTCTCGATGCCTTGAGGTCGCTGACAGCACAGGTTCAGGTTGGCGTCAGGTTGATTATCGATGCGTCAGTGTTCTCATTAATAAAACGCGCTGATGATCGTACGAGTTTGCGGTGAGGCGTGATGGGCGCGCAGTGCACCATAACAATACGTTGACGCGACTCGGCATCCGTCGAGCGCAGCACTTTCGGGGAAGTAACGATGAAGATGCGACGACTTTTAGGCGCGGGTGCCGCACTGGTACTTGCGATTGGCTCCACGATGGCCAATGCCGAGAGCAAAACCCTGAGCATCGGTTACGTTGACGGCTGGTCCGACAGCGTCGCGACCACCCACGTGGCGGCCGAAGTGATCAAGCAGAAACTGGGTTATGACGTGAAGCTGCAAGCCGTCGCCACCGGGATCATGTGGCAGGGTGTGGCCACAGGCAAACTCGACGCCATGCTGTCCGCCTGGCTGCCGGTGACTCACGGCGAATACTGGACCAAGAACAAGGATCAGGTCGTCGACTACGGCCCGAACTTCAAGGATGCAAAAATCGGCTTGATCGTGCCGGAGTACGTGAAAGCTAAAACCCTCGATGACCTGAAAACCGACGACAGCTTCAAAAAACGTATTGTCGGCATCGACGCCGGTTCAGGTGTGATGCTCAAGACCGAGCAGGCAATCAAGGACTACGACCTGACCGGTTACCAACTCAAGGCCAGTTCCGGCGCCGGCATGATTGCCGAGCTGACCCGTGCCGAGAAGAAAAACGAATCCATTGCCGTCACCGGTTGGGTGCCGCACTGGATGTTCGCCAAGTGGAAACTGCGCTTCCTGGAAGACCCGAAAGGCGTTTATGGCGCGGCTGAAACCGTGAACAGCATCGGCAGCAAAGAACTGGCAACCAAAGCGCCGGAAGTGGCCAAGTTCCTGAAGAACTTCCAGTGGGCGTCGAAAGACGAGATCGGCGAAGTCATGCTGGCGATTCAGGACGGTGCCAAGCCTGAAGCAGCGGCGAAGGATTGGGTCGCCAAGCATCCGGAGCGCGTTGCGGACTGGACCAAATGATTTGAGCTGACGTTTCTGGTCAGCACTTCTCAAGGCCCCTTGGCATAACAGCCAAGGGGCTTTTTGCATTTCTGTAGGAGCGAGCCTGCTCGCGATGGAGGTGAAGACACCGCACCCTTTCAGACAGTACGCGTTTTCGTTCACGTCCATCGCGAGCAGGCTCGCTCCTACAAATGGTGATTCTGTCATGTCGCTCTAATACTAAGGTCGTCTGGAACCTGCCCCGCAGCCGCATAGAGTGGATACCGTTCCAACAATAATCTGTGCTGCGAGGATAAAAACAATGAACGACAGCATTTACCTCTCGATTCAAAACAGCCCGCGCTTCAAGGAGCTGGTTAGTAAGCGAGAAAGGTTCGCCTGGATTCTTTCGGCGATCATGCTTGGTCTCTACTCCGGATTCATCCTGTTGATCGCTTACGGGCCGCATATTCTGGGCGCGAAAATCAGCCCTGAGTCATCGATAACCTGGGGCATACCGATCGGTGTCGGGCTGATTGTCTCGGCCTTCATCCTGACCGGGATCTACGTTCGACGCGCCAATGGCGAATTCGACGACCTGAACAATGCGATTCTCAAGGAGGCTCAGCAATGATCCGGCGTCTAATGGCTCTATTGAGCATCGCAGCTTTCGCACCTGGCGCCTGGGCGGCTGACGCCCTGACCGGCGCCGTACAGAAACAACCCCTGAACATGGCCGCGATCCTGATGTTCGTGGCGTTCGTCGGCGCAACGTTGTACATCACTTACTGGGCCTCCAAGAAAAACAACTCGGCGGCCGACTACTATGCGGCGGGCGGCAAGATCACCGGTTTCCAGAACGGTCTGGCGATTGCTGGCGACTACATGTCCGCGGCGTCCTTCCTGGGTATTTCCGCGCTGGTGTTCACCTCCGGCTACGACGGCCTGATCTACTCGATCGGCTTCCTGGTGGGCTGGCCGATCATTCTGTTCCTGATCGCCGAGCGTCTGCGTAACCTGGGTAAATACACCTTTGCCGACGTGGCGTCCTACCGCCTCGGGCAAACCCAGATCCGTTCGCTGTCCGCT
This sequence comes from Pseudomonas sp. BF-RE-25, assembly GCF_019956105.1. Classification (NCBI taxonomy): domain Bacteria; kingdom Pseudomonadati; phylum Pseudomonadota; class Gammaproteobacteria; order Pseudomonadales; family Pseudomonadaceae; genus Pseudomonas; species Pseudomonas sp. BF-RE-25. The sequence continues at coordinate 23,539 of NZ_JAHBDB010000097.1, read as the reverse complement.
TGCGGTTCGCTGGTGGTGGTGGCGTTCTACCTGATCGCGCAAATGGTTGGTGCCGGCAAGCTGATCCAGCTGCTGTTCGGTCTCGACTATCACGTTGCGGTGATCCTGGTCGGTATCCTGATGTGCATGTACGTGCTGTTCGGCGGCATGCTGGCGACCACTTGGGTGCAAATTATCAAGGCTGTGCTGTTGCTGTCCGGTGCCTCGTTCATGGCGCTGATGGTGATGAAGCACGTCAACTTCGACTTCAGCGCACTGTTCTCCGAGGCGATCAAGGTTCACCCTAAAGGTGAGGCGATCATGAGCCCGGGCGGTCTGGTGAAAGACCCGATCTCCGCGTTCTCCCTGGGTCTGGCTCTGATGTTCGGTACTGCTGGCCTGCCACACATCCTGATGCGCTTCTTCACCGTGAGTGACGCAAAAGAAGCCCGCAAGAGCGTGCTGTATGCAACCGGCTTCATTGGTTACTTCTATATCCTGACCTTCATCATCGGCTTCGGCGCGATCCTGCTGGTCAGCACCAACCCGGCCTTCAAAGATGCGGCTGGCGCGCTGTTGGGCGGCAACAACATGGCGGCGGTGCACCTGGCCAACGCGGTCGGTGGCAGTATCTTCCTGGGCTTCATCTCGGCGGTAGCGTTCGCGACCATCCTGGCAGTGGTTGCCGGTCTGACCCTGGCCGGTGCTTCGGCGGTGTCTCACGACCTGTATGCCAGCGTGATCAAGAAAGGCAAGGCCAACGAGAAAGACGAGATTCGTGTCTCGAAAATCACCACCATCGCCCTGGCGGTGCTGGCGATCGGTCTGGGTATTCTGTTCGAGAAGCAGAACATTGCGTTCATGGTGGGCCTGGCGTTCTCTATCGCGGCGAGCTGTAACTTCCCGGTGCTGCTGCTTTCGATGTACTGGAAGAAGCTGACGACTCGCGGTGCGATGATCGGCGGCTGGCTGGGTCTGGTCAGTGCTGTTGGTTTGATGGTGCTGGGGCCAACCATCTGGGTGCAGATCCTGGGTCACGAGAAGGCGGTCTTCCCGTATGAATACCCGGCGCTGTTCTCCATGGCCATTGCGTTTGTGGGGATCTGGTTCTTCTCGATCACTGACAAGTCGACTGCTGCGGATAATGAGCGGGCGCTGTTCTTCCCGCAGTTTGTTCGTTCGCAGACTGGGTTGGGGGCGAGTGGGGCGGTTTCGCACTAAGGCTTTGAGTTTGTCTGTGTAATTTGTGTTGAACAGAAATGCCCCGGTCGAGAGATCGGGGCATTTTTTATTGGGCGGTTATCGGCCCTTGTAGGAGCGAGGCTTGCCCGCGAAGACGGCCTGACAGCCGACCATTTTCTTTCAGGTGTACATATCCATTTCTGCGGTAACGGCCACTTTGGGTTTCGCCCTTACGGCGACTCACTTTTTTTCAAACGCCAAAAAAAGTAAGCAAAAAAGGCTCGCCCCGAGCGTCCGGCCCCTCGCTAAGGCTCGGCGTTCCTTCGCTCCGGCATTCATCCGGGGGCATCGCCCTCCGGTTGGCTTCGCTGGCACCTACATGCGATGAGTTCGACTGCGTCGAACGGCGCTGCGCGCCAATCCCCGGATGAACACCTCCACTCAGCCTCCCGAAGGGGCGGGTGAGTCAAGATCAAAAGCCAAAGCAACAGCAAAATCAACGACCGGAGTGAGTTTCCTCTGTAGCAGCGAGCTTGCTCGCGAAAAACGCCCGGACACCGCGCTCATCCAGACAACCCGCGCCATCGTTGACGTCTATCGCTGGCAAGCCAGCTCCTACACGGGAGCGGTGTACAAATCCGGAATGAGTGAGCGCAGCCAAGAAGGACAGCGCGGACATCCAAAGAGCCAGGCCGGCTACCAGGCCGCCTCGGCGGCTGTGGCGGTACACGCCCCCTCGAGAGGCCGAGTGGAGGTTCTGCGTAGTGGGCAACCCGGCATGGATGCCGGGTTAGCCGCCCCCGGCCATGGATGGCCGATGGCGGCGGGCCCACGGAGCAGGACCGGAGCGAGGGCATGCCGAGCCACAGCGAGGCACCGAACGACAGGGGCAAAAGCGCTTGGTTACTTGCCGCTTTTGCAAGTGACTCGCCGTAAGGGCGAAACCATTAGTGGCCGTCACCGCAGAAACGGATACGCACACAACCCAAAGCGCACAAACAAAAACGGCCTCTATATAAATAGAGGCCGTTCCCGGTACAACTCAACACGCTATCGCAAGAAAGATCTTACTTGCGGTCTTCCAGCTTGGTGATATCACGCGACTCGTAGCCGGTGTACAACTGGCGTGGACGGCCAATCTTGTACGGGCTGGAGAGCATTTCTTTCCAGTGGGAGATCCAGCCGACAGTCCGCGCCAGAGCGAAGATCACGGTGAACATGCTGGTTGGAATGCCGATCGCCTTGAGGATGATCCCCGAGTAGAAGTCGACGTTCGGGTACAGCGAGCGCTCGATGAAGTACGGGTCGGTCAGGGCGATCTCTTCCAGGCGCATGGCCAGTTCGAGTTGCGGATCGTTCTGGATACCCAGTTCCTTCAGCACTTCGTCGCAAGTCTTCTTCATCACGGTGGCGCGTGGGTCGCGGTTTTTGTAAACCCGGTGACCGAAGCCCATCAACTTGAACGGATCGTTCTTGTCCTTGGCCTTGGCGATGAACTTGTCGATGTTCGACACATCGCCAATCTCGTCAAGCATGGTCAGGACAGCCTCGTTCGCGCCGCCGTGGGCAGGGCCCCACAGTGCAGCGATGCCGGCGGCGATGCAGGCGAACGGGTTGGCACCCGAAGAGCCGGCCAGGCGTACGGTGGAGGTCGATGCGTTCTGCTCGTGGTCGGCATGGAGGATGAAAATCCGGTCCATGGCCTTGGCGAGTACCGGGCTGATCGGTTTGATCTCGCACGGGGTGTTGAACATCATGTGCAGGAAGTTTTCCGCGTACGTCAGGTCGTTGCGCGGGTACATCATGGGTTGGCCCATGGAGTACTTGTAAACCATCGCTGCCAGGGTCGGCATCTTGGCAACCAGGCGGATCGCGGAAATTTCGCGATGCTGCGGGTTATTGATGTCCAGGGAGTCGTGGTAGAAGGCCGAGAGGGCGCCGACTACGCCGCACATGACGGCCATCGGGTGGGCGTCGCGACGGAAGCCGTTGAAGAAGGTCTTCAACTGCTCGTGAACCATGGTGTGGTTCTTCACGGTGCTGACGAACTGGGCCTTCTGTTCTGCGGTCGGCAGTTCGCCGTTGAGCAGCAGATAGCAGGTTTCCAGGTAGTCCGACTTTTCAGCCAGCTGTTCGATCGGGTAGCCGCGGTGCAGCAGAATGCCGTTGTCGCCGTCGATATAGGTGATCTTCGACTCGCAGGAAGCAGTCGACATGAAACCAGGGTCAAAGGTGAAACGGCCCGTGGCCGTCAGGCCCCGAACATCGATAACATCGGGACCAACGGTGCCGGTTAAAATGGGCAGCTCGACGGGGGCTGCGCCCTCGATGATCAACTGCGCTTTTTTGTCAGCCATGTGGCCTCCTATTTATGCTTGAAATCATCAGACAGACCCCCCACGCAGGGCCCGCACCACTATAGTGAGATAAATTCGAATGTCAATTTGCCTAAAGTCTTGCTCCAGAAGGCTTTAACCGGACTTTTTCCTCGAAATTGACTGCCATTTACGCCTTTTATTCAACTTGTGCAATGCGCTATTAGGGGAAGGTGAACGCGTTGTCATTAGTAGCCTAACTGTCTATACTCGGCCACCGACCGCCAAGGGCTTTTGGGCTTGCTTTCATTGGGGGTCGCATCCCTGGGTGGTGGTTACCTGACCAGTGCACTCCCCAACAACTTTGCCCTGATTGTTAGGGGCTCTTCAGTGTGAAAAAAAAGCCGTGAAAAGCCAACGACCTGTAAACCTAGACCTAAGGACCATCAAACTCCCAGTCACTGCTTACACGTCCATTCTTCACCGTATCTCCGGTGTCATCCTCTTTGTCAGCCTGGCCATCATGCTTTACGCATTGGACAAGTCGCTGAGCTCCGAGGAAGGCTTCGGTCAGGTGAAAGCGTGTCTGACCAGTCCGCTAGCCAAGCTAGTGATTTGGGGCATCCTGTCCGCTCTGCTGTATCACTTGGTAGCCGGTGTGCGCCATTTGATTATGGACATGGGCATCGGTGAGACGCTGGAAGGCGGCAAGCTGGGCTCGAAAATCGTTATCGCCGTTTCCGTGGTGGTAATCGTTCTGGCAGGAGTTTGGATATGGTAACTAACGTCACGAACCTGTCGCGTTCGGGCCTCTATGACTGGATGGCGCAACGTGTGTCTGCGGTCGTTCTCGCGGCTTACTTCATCTTCCTGATCGGATACGTCGTTGCCAACCCAGGCATCGGCTACGCCCAATGGCATGAACTGTTCGCCAATAACTGGATGCGTATCTTCAGTCTCCTGGCCCTCGTTGCCCTCGGCGCTCACGCCTGGGTCGGCATGTGGACCATCGCGACCGACTACCTGACGCCAATGGCGTTCGGCAAGTCCGCGACCACTGTACGTTTCCTCTTCCAGGCAGTATGCGGCGTTGCGATGTTCGCTTACTTCGTCTGGGGTGTGCAGATTCTTTGGGGTATCTGATTCATGTCTACTACAGTTAATACGCTTTCGTTCGACGCCATCATCATTGGCGGCGGCGGTGCTGGCATGCGCGCTGCGCTGCAGCTGGCACAGGGCGGTCACAAGACTGCCGTTGTCACCAAGGTTTTCCCGACTCGTTCGCACACCGTATCCGCCCAGGGTGGCATCACCTGCGCCATCGCGTCTGCTGATCCGAACGATGACTGGCGCTGGCACATGTACGATACCGTCAAGGGTTCCGACTACATCGGTGACCAGGACGCTATCGAATACATGTGTTCCGTAGGCCCGGAAGCGGTCTTCGAGCTCGAGCACATGGGCTTGCCGTTCTCCCGTACCGAACAGGGCCGCATCTACCAGCGTCCGTTCGGCGGTCAGTCGAAAGACTTCGGTAAAGGTGGCCAGGCTGCACGTACGTGCGCCGCTGCCGACCGTACCGGTCACGCACTGCTGCACACCCTGTACCAGGCCAACCTGAAGGCCGGCACCGTATTCCTCAACGAATACTACGGCGTCGACCTGGTCAAGAACGAAGACGGCGCCTTTGTCGGCATGATCGTCATCTGCATCGAAACCGGTGAAACCTCCTACGTTCGCGCTAACGCGACCGTATTGGCGACTGGCGGTGCAGGCCGTATCTACTCGTCCACCACCAATGCCCTGATCAACACCGGTGACGGCGTCGGCATGGCTCTGCGTGCTGGCGTGCCGGTACAAGACATTGAAATGTGGCAGTTCCACCCGACCGGCATCGCCGGCGCCGGTGTACTGGTTACAGAAGGTTGCCGCGGTGAAGGCGGTTACCTGATCAACAAGCACGGCGAGCGTTTCATGGAGCGTTATGCTCCGAACGCCAAAGACCTTGCTGGTCGTGACGTTGTTGCTCGTTCGATGGTTAAAGAAATCATCGCCGGCAACGGTTGCGGTCCGGATGGCGACCACGTAATGCTGAAACTCGATCACCTCGGTGAAGAAGTTCTGCACAGCCGTCTGCCAGGCATCATGGAACTGTCCAAGACCTTCGCCCACGTCGATCCAGCCGTGGCGCCGATTCCGGTCGTTCCAACCTGCCACTATATGATGGGCGGCGTTGCCACCAACATTCATGGCCAGGCAATCACTCAGGACGCTGACGGCGTTGACCAGATCATTCCTGGTCTGTTCGCAGTAGGCGAAGTGGCGTGCGTATCGGTTCACGGTGCCAACCGTCTGGGCGGCAACTCGCTGCTCGACCTGGTGGTATTCGGTCGTGCGGCCGGTCTGTTCCTGGAGCAGACCCTGAAAGAAGGCGTTGATTACGCCCGTCCACGCCAGTCCGACATCGACGCTGCCCTGGCACGTCTCGATGGCCTGAACTCGCGTACCGAAGGCGAAGACGTCGCTACCCTGCGTAAAGAACTGCAAAACTGCATGCAGAACTACTTCGGTGTGTTCCGTACCGGCGAATACATGCAGAAGGGTATCGCTCAGCTGGCTGATCTGCGTGGCCGTATCGCCAACGTCAAGATCAACGACAAGAGCCAGGCGTTCAACACTGCTCGAATCGAAGCCCTGGAACTGCAGAACCTGCTGGAAGTGGCCGAAGCCACCGCCATCGCTGCAGAGATCCGCAAAGAGTCCCGCGGTGCTCACGCCCGTGAAGACTACGAAGATCGCGACGACGAAAACTGGCTGTGCCACACCCTGTACTTCCCGGGTGACAAGCGCGTGACCAAGCGTGCTGTGAACTTCTCGCCGAAGACTGTTCCGACTTTTGAACCTAAGATTCGGACTTATTAAGGGTGGCCGCCATGTTGCAAGTCAGTGTTTATCGCTACAACCCTGATCAGGACGCCGCGCCGTTCATGCAGGAATTCCAGGTCGATACCGGTGGTAAAGACCTGATGGTCCTGGACGTGCTGGCCCTGATCAAAGAGCAGGACGAAGGTTTTTCCTATCGTCGCTCTTGCCGTGAAGGCGTTTGCGGTTCCGACGGCATGAACATCAACGGCAAAAACGCTCTGGCATGCGTCACGCCGCTGTCTTCTGTCGTAAAAGGTAACAAGCTGATCGTTCGTCCGCTGCCAGGTTTGCCGGTTATCCGTGACCTGGTCGTCGATATGAGCATCTTCTACAAGCAATACGAAAAGGTTAAGCCATACCTGCAGAACGACACGCCGGCTCCGGCCATCGAGCGTCTGCAGTCCCCTGAAGAGCGTGAAAAGCTCGACGGTCTGTACGAGTGCATCCTGTGCGCTTGCTGCTCGACCTCTTGCCCGTCCTTCTGGTGGAACCCGGACAAGTTCCTGGGTCCAGCTGCCCTGCTGCAAGCGTATCGCTTCCTGGCAGACAGCCGCGACACCAAGACATCCGAGCGTCTGGCTGCGCTGGATGACCCGTTCAGCGTATTCCGCTGCCGCGGGATCATGAACTGTGTAAACGTTTGTCCGAAAGGCCTGAACCCGACTAAGGCCATCGGTCACGTACGTCACATGTTGCTGCAAAGCGGCGTGTGATTCAGCAGTACCCGTAGGACCGCTGTACCCGTAGATGCTACGGCGCAGGCTTCAACCGGCGCCGTAGTTTTAACCTGAGCAGCAGCTCACAAAGCTGCCGCTCTTATTTTGAAGAAATGAGACAAGCAGGGGCATCCGGGCTGGTACCCGGACTATCAGCGTGATCCTAAGTGGCTTGTTTTGGTCGCTGCATTCGGACTTCTGCAAGTTTGCTCGGTGTCGACGCCGATGGTGTTCCCCTAACCGAGGGTGACCAAGCATGCAAGAAAGCGTGATGCAGCGCATGTGGAACAGCGCCTACCTTTCCGGAGGTAACGCTGCCTATGTGGAAGAGCTTTATGAGCTCTACCTGCACGACCCTAACGCTGTGCCAGAAGAGTGGCGCACCTACTTTCAGAAGTTGCCGACCGAAGGCAACTCTGCCACCGATGTTTCGCACTCCACAATTCGCGATCATTTCGTCTTGCTGGCAAAGAACCAGCGCCGCGCCCAACCGGTTTCCGCCGGCAGCGTGAGCAGTGAGCACGAGAAGAAGCAAGTTGAAGTGCTGCGATTGATCCAGGCCTACCGTATGCGTGGCCACCAGGCAGCTCAGCTTGACCCGCTGGGACTGTGGCAGCGTCCTGCACCTGCAGACCTGTCAATCAATCATTACGGCTTGACCAATGCCGATCTTGATACGACCTTCCGTGCCGGCGACCTGTTCATCGGCAAAGAGGAGGCGAGCCTACGCGAAATTCACGAAGCGTTGCAGCAGACATATTGCCGCACCATCGGCGCTGAATTCACGCATATCACCGATTCCGAGCAGCGCCAGTGGTTCCAGCAGCGTCTGGAAAGCGTGCGTGGTCGTCCGACGTACTCCGCCGACATCAAGAGCCACCTGCTCGAGCGCGTCACTGCCGGTGAAGGCCTGGAAAAATACCTGGGCACCAAATACCCGGGCACCAAGCGTTTCGGTCTGGAAGGCGGCGAAAGCCTGATTCCGATGCTCGACGAGTTGATCCAGCGTTCCGGTTCCTACGGCACCAAGGAAATCGTGATCGGCATGGCCCACCGTGGCCGTCTGAACGTGCTGGTCAACACCTTCGGCAAGAACCCGCGTGAGCTGTTCGACGAGTTCGAAGGCAAGAAGAAGGTCGAGCTGGGTTCCGGTGACGTTAAATACCACCAGGGCTTCTCGTCCAACGTGATGACCGCTGGCGGTGAAGTTCACCTGGCCATGGCGTTCAACCCGTCCCACCTGGAAATCGTATCTCCAGTAGTCGAAGGCTCGGTTCGCGCCCGTCAGGATCGTCGTAACGACCCTACCGGTGAGAAGGTTCTGCCGATCTCCATCCACGGTGACGCGGCATTCGCCGGTCAGGGCGTGGTGATGGAAACCTTCCAGATGTCGCAGACCCGCGGTTTCAAGACCGGCGGCACCGTGCACATCGTGATCAACAACCAGGTCGGTTTCACCATCAGCAACCCGCTGGACTCGCGTTCCACCGAGTACGCGACCGACGTTGCGAAGATGATCCAGGCGCCGATCCTCCATGTGAATGGTGATGATCCGGAAGCCGTGTTGTTCGTGACCCAGCTGGCCATCGACTACCGCATGCAATTCAAGCGTGACGTGGTGATCGACCTGGTCTGCTACCGTCGTCGCGGCCACAACGAGGCCGACGAGCCTAGCGGCACCCAGCCTCTGATGTACCAGCAGATCACCAAACAGCGCACCACCCGTGAACTGTATGCCGATCGCCTGACTCAGAGCGGTGTGCTGGACGTTGAGCGTGTTCAGTCGAAAGTCGACGAATACCGCAACGCGCTGGACAACGGTCTGCATGTTGTAAAAAGCCTGGTCAAAGAGCCGAACAAAGAGTTGTTCGTGGACTGGCGTCCGTACCTGGGCCACGCCTGGACTGCGCGTCACGACACGCGTTTCGATCTGAAGACCTTGCAGGAACTGTCCGCCAAGCTGCTGGAAATTCCAGAAGGCTTCGTGGTTCAGCGCCAGGTTTCGAAAATCTACGAAGACCGTCAGAAGATGCAAGCCGGCGGCCTGCCGATCAACTGGGGTTACGCCGAAACCATGGCGTACGCGACCCTGGCGTTCGAAGGTCACCCGATTCGCATGACGGGTCAGGACATCGGTCGCGGTACGTTCTCGCACCGTCACGCTGTCTTGCACAACCAGAAAGACGCGGGTACCTACATCCCGTTGCAGAACCTGTACAACGGCCAGCCACGTTTCGACCTGTACGATTCGTTCCTGTCCGAAGAAGCGGTTCTGGCGTTCGAGTACGGTTATTCGACCACCACGCCTGAAGCGCTGGTGATCTGGGAAGCCCAGTTCGGCGACTTCGCCAACGGTGCCCAGGTGGTTATCGACCAGTTCATCACCAGTGGCGAGCACAAGTGGGGCCGTCTCTGCGGTCTGACCATGCTGCTGCCGCACGGTTATGAAGGTCAGGGTCCGGAGCACTCGTCGGCTCGTCTGGAGCGTTACCTGCAACTGTGCGCCGAGCACAACATTCAGGTAGCCGTACCGACTACGCCGGCTCAGATCTACCACTTGCTGCGTCGTCAGGTGATTCGCCCGCTGCGCAAGCCATTGATCGTTCTGACTCCGAAGTCGCTGCTGCGTCACAAGCTGGCCATCTCGACTCTGGAAGATCTGGCCGAAGGTTCGTTCCAGACCGTTATCCCGGAAATCGATGCACTGGACCCGAAAAAGGTCGAGCGCGTTGTTCTGTGTAGCGGCAAGGTCTACTACGACCTGCTGGAAAAACGCCGTGCCGAAGGTCGTGATGACATCGCCATCGTGCGTATCGAGCAACTGTACCCATTCCCTGAGGACGACTTGAAAGAAGTCCTGGCTCCTTACACCAACGTCAAAAATGCCGTGTGGTGCCAGGAAGAGCCGATGAACCAGGGTGCGTGGTACTGCAGCCAACACCACATGCGTCGTAGCATCAGCAATCTCAACAAGTCTCTCGTACTTGAGTACGCGGGCCGTGAGGCTTCTGCTGCACCTGCATGCGGTTACGCATCGATGCACGCTGAGCAGCAGGAAAAACTGCTGCAAGACGCCTTTACTGTTTAACGCCTTCGCGCACCTGAAACCGAATTTAAGGACTCACAGATAATGGCTATCGAAATCAAAGCCCCCACTTTCCCGGAATCGGTTGCCGATGGCACCGTTGCCACCTGGCACAAGCAACCGGGCGACGCTGTAAAGCGTGACGACCTGATCGTCGATATCGAAACCGACAAGGTTGTGCTGGAAGTGTTGGCCACTGCTGACGGCGTGCTGGGCGCTATCGTCAAGAACGAAGGCGACACCGTTCTGTCCGACGAAGTCCTGGGCTCCATCGAAGCGGGCGGCGCTGCTGCCGCTCCAGCCGCTGCCGCTGCTCCGGCCGCTGCACAGGCTGCTGCTCCAGCCGCCGAAGGCGAAGACGATCCTGTTGCTGCACCGGCTGCTCGCAAGCTGGCTGAAGAAAACGGCATCAACATCGCTTCCGTTGCCGGCACCGGCAAAGGCGGTCGTGTGACCAAGGAAGACGTGGTTGCAGCCGTTGCTGCCAAGAAAGCCGCTCCGGCTGCCGCGCCTGCCAAGGCTGCTGCTCCTGCTGGCGCTGCTCCTGTGTTCGCCGCTGGCGACCGCATCGAGAAGCGCGTACCGATGACCCGCGTTCGCGCTACCGTGGCCAAGCGCTTGGTAGAAGCTCAGTCGAACATGGCGATGCTGACCACCTTCAACGAAGTCGACATGACCGAAGTCATGGCCCTGCGTTCGAAGTACAAGGACCTGTTCGAGAAGTCCCACAACGGCGTACGCCTGGGCTTCATGTCGTTCTTCGTCAAGGCTGCCACCGAAGCGCTGAAACGCTTCCCGGCTGTCAACGCATCGATCGACGGTGGCGACATCGTTTACCACGGCTACGCTGACGTCGGCGTTGCTGTTTCCAGCGACCGCGGCCTGGTTGTACCGGTTCTGCGTAACGCCGAACTGATGAGCCTGGCTGAAATCGAAGGCGGCATCGCCACCTTCGGCAAGAAGGCTCGCGACGGCAAACTGTCGATGGACGAAATGACCGGCGGTACGTTCACCATCACCAACGGTGGTACCTTCGGTTCGATGATGTCGACTCCGATCGTCAACCCGCCGCAAGCGGCCATCCTGGGCATGCACAACATTCTGCAGCGTCCTATGGCGATCAACGGTCAGGTCGTAATCCGTCCGATGATGTACCTGGCTCTGTCCTACGATCACCGTCTGATCGATGGCAAAGAAGCTGTGACCTTCCTGGTTACCATCAAGAACCTGCTGGAAGACCCGGCTCGTTTGCTGCTGGATATCTGATTTCGTTGCATGGGCCGTGCAGGATGGCGGTCCGTCTGTAATGACCAGCTTCGTCCCACGACGGTCCCCATAAGGGGCCGTCCGGTTTGATTCGAGAAGGAATGACACATGACTCAGAAATTCGACGTGGTAGTGATTGGCGCGGGCCCTGGCGGTTACGTGGCTGCCATTAAAGCAGCGCAACTGGGCCTCACCACTGCCTGCATCGAGAAATACACCGACAAGGAAGGCAAACTGGCCCTCGGCGGTACTTGCCTGAACGTCGGTTGCATTCCATCCAAGGCGCTGCTGGACAGCTCCTGGAAATACAAGGAAGCCAAAGAAGGCTTCGCGATCCACGGTATCAATCACGCTGGCGTGACCATGGACGTGTCGGCAATGGTTGGCCGTAAAGCCAACATCGTCAAAGGCCTGACCTCTGGCGTTGCCACCCTGTTCAAGGCGAACGGCGTCACTTCCCTGCAAGGCCACGGCAAACTGCTGGCCGGCAAGAAAGTCGAACTGACCAAGCCAGACGGCAGCGTTGAAATCATCGAAGCCGAGAACGTGATTCTGGCTTCGGGTTCGCGTCCGATCGACATTCCACCGGCTCCGGTTGACCAGAAAGTGATCGTCGATTCGACCGGCGCACTGGAATTCCAATCCGTACCCAAGCGTCTGGGCGTTATCGGTGCTGGCGTAATCGGTCTGGAACTGGGTTCGGTATGGTCGCGCCTGGGCGCTGAAGTGGTTGTTCTGGAAGCGCTGGAGAAGTTCCTGCCGGCTGCTGACGACGCCGTTTCCAAAGAAGCCTACAAAACCCTGACCAAACAAGGTCTGGACATCAAGCTGGGCGCTCGCGTCACCGGTTCCAAAGTGAACGGCGACGAAGTCGTTGTGAACTACACCGACGCAAACGGCGAACAGAGCATCACCTTTGACAAGCTGATCGTTGCCGTTGGTCGCCGTCCAGTGACCACCGAACTGTTGGCTGCAGACAGCGGTGTGACCATCGACGAGCGCGGTTTCGTATTCGTTGACGACCAGTGCGCCACCAGCGTACCGGGCGTTTACGCGATCGGTGACGTGGTTCGCGGCATGATGCTGGCGCACAAGGCGTCCGAAGAAGGCATCATGGTGGTTGAGCGCATCAAGGGTCACAAAGCGCAAATCAACTATGACCTGATCCCTTCGGTTATTTATACTCACCCGGAAATCGCATGGGTCGGCAAAACCGAGCAGACCTTGAAGGCTGAAGGCGTTGAAGTTAACGTTGGCACCTTCCCGTTCGCAGCCAGTGGCCGTGCCATGGCAGCCAACGACACCGGCGGTTTCGTGAAAGTCATTGCCGATGCCAAGACTGACCGCGTATTGGGCGTCCACGTGATTGGCCCGAGCGCTGCAGAACTGGTTCAGCAGGGCGCGATCGGCATGGAATTCGGCACCAGCGCTGAAGACTTGGGCATGATGGTTTTCTCCCATCCGACCCTGTCTGAAGCCTTGCACGAAGCAGCTCTGGCTGTGAATGGCGGCGCCATCCACATCGCCAACCGCAAGAAGCGTTAAGACAATAAGAAACCACGGCGGTATGGCCCGTCGTGAGCCTTGCATGCAAGACTCACCGCGGAATATCCGCTGGACGCAGTCTTGCGTGGCTGCACCGGGTATCCGGAAAGGCTACGCAAGCAGCAGTCACAGGTGGTGCGGCACTTGAACAAGTGCAGCACCGAATGCGCAGTACCTAACGAAGACGGTAATAAGCATGAATCTTCACGAGTATCAGGGTAAGCAGCTGTTCGCTGAATACGGCCTGCCAGTTTCCACCGGTTATGCGGTAGACACCCCGGAAGCAGCAGCAGAAGCTTGCGACAAAATCGGCGGCACCGAGTGGGTTGTCAAAGCCCAGGTCCACGCTGGTGGTCGCGGTAAAGCGGGCGGCGTAAAGCTGGTTCGCAGCAAAGAAGACGCCAAAGCCTTCGCACAGCAGTGGCTGGGCAAGCGTCTGGTGACTTACCAGACTGACGCCAATGGTCAGCCAGTCACCAAGATCCTGGTTGAATCGTGCACTGATATCGCTAAAGAGCTGTACCTGGGCGCTGTCGTTGACCGTTCGAGCCGTCGCATCGTGTTCATGGCTTCCACCGAAGGTGGCGTGGACATCGAGAAAATCGCTCACGACACTCCAGAAAAAATTCTGAAAGCCACTATCGATCCACTGGTTGGCGCTCAGCCATTCCAGGGTCGCGAGCTGGCATTCCAGCTGGGTCTGGAAGGCAAGCAGGTTGCTCAGTTCGCCAAGATCTTCGTAGGTCTGGCCAAGCTGTTCAAGGATCACGACCTGGCTCTGCTGGAAGTGAACCCGCTGGTGATCAAGGCTGACGGCGATCTGCATTGCCTCGACGCCAAGATCAACATCGACGCCAACGCTATGTACCGTCAGCCTAAGCTGAAGACTTTCCACGATCCGTCGCAAGACGATCCGCGCGAAGCGCACGCTGCCAAGTTCGAACTGAACTACGTAGCGCTGGAAGGCAACATCGGTTGCATGGTCAACGGTGCTGGCCTGGCCATGGGTACCATGGACATCGTCAACCTGCATGGCGGCAAACCAGCCAACTTCCTCGACGTGGGCGGCGGTGCTACCAAAGAACGCGTTACCGAAGCGTTCAAGATCATCCTGTCCGACACTAACGTCGCTGCAGTATTGGTCAACATCTTCGGCGGCATCGTTCGTTGCGACATGATTGCCGAAGGCATCATCGGCGCTGTGAAAGAAGTCGGCGTGAAAATCCCGGTTGTTGTTCGCCTTGAAGGCAACAACGCTGAGCTGGGCGCTAAAGTACTGGCAGAAAGCGGTTTGAACATCATCGCTGCTACCAGCCTGACCGACGCTGCTCAACAAGTCGTTAAAGCTGCGGAGGGCAAATAATGAGCGTCCTGATCAATAAAGACACCAAAGTTATCTGCCAGGGTATTACCGGTTCGCAAGGTAGTTTCCACACCCAGCAAGCCATCGAGTACGGCACCAAGATGGTTGGTGGTGTAACTCCTGGTAAAGGCGGCACCGAGCACCTGGGTCTGCCAGTGTTCAACACCGTGAAAGACGCTGTAGCTGCCACTGGCGCCACCGCCAGCGTGATCTACGTTCCAGCTCCTTTCTGCAAGGACTCGATCCTGGAAGCAGCATTCGGCGGCATCAAGCTGATCGTTTGCATCACCGAAGGCATTCCTACCCTGGACATGCTGGACGCTAAAGTTAAGTGCGACGAGCTGGGTATCACCCTGATCGGCCCTAACTGCCCAGGCGTGATCACTCCAGGCGAATGCAAGATCGGCATCATGCCAGGTCACATTCACTTGCCAGGCAAGGTCGGTATCGTTTCCCGTTCCGGCACCCTGACCTACGAAGCTGTGAAGCAAACTACTGACGCCGGTTTCGGTCAGTCGACTTGCGTCGGCATCGGCGGTGACCCGATCCCGGGTTCGAACTTCATCGACATCCTGAAGCTGTTCCAGGAAGACCCGAAGACCGAAGCGATCGTGATGATCGGTGAGATCGGCGGTTCGGCTGAAGAAGAAGCGGCTGCCTACATCAAGGCACACGTGACCAAGCCGGTTGTTTCCTACATCGCTGGTGTGACTGCTCCTCCGGGCAAGCGCATGGGCCATGCTGGCGCAATCATCTCTGGCGGCAAAGGCACTGCAGACGAGAAATTCGCTGCACTGCAAGACGCAGGCGTTAAAACCGTGCGTTCGCTGGCAGACATCGGCAAGGCCCTGGCCGAGCTGACTGGTTGGGCTGTCAAGTAAGCCTCGCGCTTAGCTGACGCTTCACCAAACAAAGGCCACCTTCGGGTGGCCTTTGTCGTTTCCGGGGTTTGTATCGTTGGTGCCGACCCCTTCGCGGGCAAGCCTCGCTCCTACAGGTTCTTCGTCGATCACAAGTACGGCAAACGACGAAAAACCTGTAGGAGCGAGGCTTGCCCGCGAAGGGGTACTTACAGACACCAACCAATTACATGCAAAAACGCGACACGAAAATGTCGCAGATCGGATAGTTCGCCCTCTAACAGTGCGTTTGTCGCTCAAATTCGTTAGGCTAGCCGCCATTTTTGCGTCCGCATCCCACAAGGAAGCTTCGCGCTAAAGGGTCGGTCCTATACGGGTCGACAGCATTTCCCTCACCCATAAGGGAAATCCCTCTCTAAATTCCGATTCAGTAGTGTGGTATTTCCTTAATGAAAGTGTTGAAAGGCCAGGACATCCTGGCACTTGGTTTTATGACGTTTGCCCTGTTCGTCGGGGCTGGCAACATCATCTTCCCGCCTATCGTCGGTTTGCAGTCCGGACCTCATGTCTGGATGGCGGCGCTGGGCTTTCTGATCACCGCGGTCGGTCTGCCGGTGATCACCGTTGTTGCTCTGGCCAAGGTCGGTGGCGCGATGGATGCCTTGAGCAGCCCGATCGGCAAAATCGCCGGTGGCTTGCTGGCCGCTGCGTGCTACCTCGCCGTTGGCCCGCTGTTCGCGACGCCGCGCACCGCGACCGTATCGTTCGAAGTGGGCCTGGCGCCGCTGACCGGCGAAAGCCCGCTGGCGCTGTTCCTCTATAGCTCGGTGTACTTCCTGCTGGTGTTCTTCATCTCGCTCTACCCGGGTCGTTTGCTGGACACCGTAGGACGTTTCCTCGCACCGCTGAAGATTATCGCCCTGGCCGCCCTCGGCATCGCCGCGTTCGCGTTGCCGGCCGGTGATATCGGCGTGGCGACGCCCGAGTATGTCGCGGCACCGTTTTCCCAGGGCTTCATCAATGGTTACCTGACCATGGATACCCTGGGCGCGCTGGTATTCGGCATCGTTATCGTCAACGCAATCCGCTCCCGTGGCGTGGATTCTCCAGTGCTAATCACCCGTTACGCGATCATTGCCGGGCTGATTGCCGGCGTCGGTCTGGCGCTGGTGTACGTCAGCCTGTTTCGCCTCGGTTCGGGCAGCCATGAAGTGGCCGCCGGTGCGACCAACGGCGCGGCGGTGTTGCACGCCTACGTTCAACACACCTTTGGCTCCTTGGGCAGTGGTTTCCTCGCTGTGCTGATTTCGTTGGCCTGCCTGGTTACGGCAGTCGGTCTGACGTGCGCCTGTGCCGAATACTTCAGCCGTGTGCTGCCACTGTCCTACAAGACCTTGGTCATCATCCTCGCCGCGTTCTCCCTGCTGGTGTCCAACCTGGGCCTCACCAAGCTGATCGCGTTCTCGATCCCGGTCCTCACCGCGATCTACCCGCCGTGCATCGCGCTGGTCGCCCTGAGCTTCTGCAAGGACTTCTGGCATGAGCAGGGCCGTATTGTTGGTCCGGTGATGCTGGTGTCGTTCATCTTCGGCCTGATCGACGCGCTCAAGGGCGCAGGTCTGGCGGACTGGATGCCGACGCAATTGGCGCATTTGCCGCTGAGTGAGCAGGGCCTGGCGTGGCTGGTGCCGTCGGTCATGACCCTGGTGGTTGCGGTGGTTTGCGATCGCATGCTGGGCAAGCGCGAAGAAGCGCTGGCTTAAGGCGTTTCACGGCTCGCCATAAGCGGGTCTTGAGCGAACATGGAAATGCCCCGTATCAATCGATACGGGGCATTTTTTATGCGCGTGAGGCAGTGTCTTTTTCCTTAAGCTAACGTCGAAGCATTGCAAAATCCAATGTGGGAGTGAGCCTGCTCGCGATAGCGGTAGATCAGTCAGCATCCGTGTTGAATGTAAATCCGTCATCGCGAGCAGGCTCGCTCCCACATTGGATTTCGTTACTCCCTAACACATCACAAGGACCTGCATGTCGTTCATCCACGCCAACCTGATCCACATTCTTGCCGCCATCTGGTTTGTCATCTGCTGGGGCGGCTACACCCGTTATGCAACGTGGAAGGGCCGCGACACGGCGTGCCTGGCCAGTGTGTTGCACCTGTACCGCGAAGACTGGATGCGGCGCATGCTGATGCGGGACAACCGCATCGCCGATGCCAGTGTGATCGGCAATCTGGAGCGCAACGCTTCGTTCTTCGCCTCCAGCACGCTGATTATCCTGGCCGGTATTCTCACCGTGCTCGGTGCGTCGGAACGGGCGGTGTCATTGCTGGCGGACATCCCGATGGTGCAACAGGCCTCCCAGGGCATGTCGGAGATCAAGTTGCTGTGCCTGGCGCTGGTGTTTGTTTATGCGTTCTTCACGTTCAGCTGGTGCATGCGCCAGTACAACTTCGCTGCGATTCTCGTGGGGTCGGCCCCTATGGTCGGCGAGCGGCATGTTTCCGAGCTGGAGCGTAAAGCCTTTGCCGCACGGGCGGCGCGTGTCATCTCCATGGCTGCCAACCAGTTCAACTTCGGCCTGCGTTCCTATTACTTCGGCATGACCATGCTGGCGTGGTTCGTCAGCCCCTGGTTGTTCATGCTGATGAGCGCTGGCGTGGTGCTGGTGCTGTATCGCCGGGAGTTTCATTCCGACGTTCTCGACGTGATGGTCTATACCCCTACAGAGGCGCCATTGCCCGAGGCGAACCGAGAGGCCGCTTGATGAGTATTCCGTTCTGGTGTGTGTTTATCAGTGCCTTGCTGATCTATGTGGCCCGCATGCCGGTGGCCAGGGCCATGAAAGAGCAGGGCGGTTACGACAATCATCTGCCGCGCCAGCAACAGGCACAACTCACTGGGTTTGGCGCCCGCGCTGTGGCAGCTCATCAGAACTGTTTTGAGGCGTTTATATTGTTTGCCGTGGGGGTGTTGATGGCGCACACCACGCAAATGGCGGGCTGGCTGATAGATTCGCTGGCAATCATCTTTGTGATTACGCGGGTCATTTACTTAGTGTGCTATTGGAGCGATCTGGCCTGGCAGCGCAGTTTGGTCTGGTTTGTCGGTTTGGTGTGCTCGCTGTTGCTGATGATCAGCCCGACGTTCAGAACACTGTTGTTATAACGAAGGAGCCGATCACTTTGCGGGGTATTTAGATCAGTGGGCGTCAGCTGGATGACGATGTAACATCCTGCTTCGGTTTCTCATGGAAGGCAGTTCTTGAACGGATTTCAAACGTGTCAGCCTCCACACCGCCGACTCGGCTGGTGGATATGGGCTCTAATGGCAGGGAGTGCGTTAGCGCAGGCCTCGCCATCCGTCGTGCCCGAGGCCAAGCGCTTCGGCGATTTCCTGATTGGTCCCAATAAAGAAAGTTTTTATGGCCCCGGGACGCAGTATTCCATCGTGTTTCGTTCGCAGGGCTACTGGCCCCTCGGCGCCCGGGAAGTCAACGGTGTGCGGCCGATCAAGGCGTTGAGCGAAGGTCAACCGATGCTCTTGGTAGTCACTTCGGGCTACGACGGTGTCGGTACGCTGCTCATTGGTGTGCAAAATGGTGCGCCCTTGGCGCGTATATTAAGCCCGCTCAAAGATAAGAAGTTTCCTGACTGGGGCGTACCGCAACCAGGGCGTGAGGAGGTTTTGCTGTTCGCCGAGTCCGGCCGTGCGCTGGATACCCACACTGGCGAGGTGCTGTGGTTCGACACCAGGTTCAAGGCCAAGGAATACGGACCTTGGGGAGCACTGATGTCAGTGTCCCCGGATAATCGGCTGGCGGCGTACCTGACATTCAGACAAATATTGGTGGCCGGACGTGAGGACGGCCTCGACGCTGCCTATCAGCTACCGGCCGATGCCAACGTCGGTGAATTGGCCGATATTTCCAAGGCCGCATACGTCCAGGCGGTTCAAGCACACAAGGATGGCGTGCCAAGCATGGACAACCACCGTCTGGATAGGGAAATGACTATTGCCTGGTTCGCCAAGCGCTTCCACTGGAAGGCCAAAAACGGCACGTGGGAGCTGGTCGGTCGTGGCCTGGGTCCCGCATTGCCTCTTTCCGAGCGCTAAGCCTGATGAAAAATTTACCAGTGGGTTGTGGCGTCTTGCTGTTGATCAGTATCGCGGTGTCGCTTGGGGGCTGCGTCAGTGACAATGGCGCGAGCAACAGGGAGTTCTTGTCCGAAAATCTGGACGCAAGCCAGGCGTTGCTGACGTTTGACGTCGAATTTGCGGTTCCCCCGGATTACAAGCCATCCCAACGGCAGTTTTATGCCGATGACCGCATCACTTACAGCGGTTTCCCTCATATCGAGGTGCCTTATTTCCAGAAAGGCCTGGATGCCAGCACGGGCCTGACCGGGCTGCCCTACGTGCTACCGATTCCCTATCCGGTGCCCAAGATCGAGACCGGGCGTAGCGAGTTCAAGGTGTTTGGTCAGCGACTGGACGAACAGCACTATCGTTTCGTGGTGCCGCGCAAATCCATGTGGAATAGCGGCAACACCTTCGCGTTGTTGTTTCAGCGTCGTGAAAGGCATGAAATCATCACCTTTCGCTTCAATACGCAGACGTCCTGCGCATCGACATTGAGCGTGATAACGCCGGAATACGGTTATGCGCTATCCGTCAGTGCACGGTTTAAAAACGAGACGGGCTGTTTGAAAGTGTGTGATGGTCGGCCGGGCTATTCCGGTGATTGTGCCTTTCAGCCGCCGCCAACTAGCGGCGGATAAAGTTGCTCTAATGGCAAATGACAGACAAAAGAAAACCCGCACTTGGCGGGTTTTCTTTATCACGCTAAAAACTGTTTTAGTTTTTAGGTGCTTCTTTTGCTGCAGCGGCATCCGATTCAGCCTGAGCTTTGGCAGCTTCGGCGTTTTCTTTCGCAGCGTCGTTCACTTTATCCTGAGCTTTGCTCATGTCTTGCTGAGCTTGCTCAGCATGTTTCTCGGCTTCTTGAGCTTTGTCCTCGGATTTTTTATCGCAGGCAGCGAGACCGAGGGAAGCGGTCAACATCAAGGCAATAGCTAAAGTCTTACGCATGGGGTGTTTCTCCTTATGGAAAATATCTATCTGGCCTTTCGAGCGTGGACATCAGGGTTAAGTTCCTCAATTCGTTCAGATATATAAGATTATTCCTGCGGGAACTTTTACGAATACACCTAATACAATCTCCGAGTACTAAGAAGAGTGTTTACCACATGGCCGAAAACCCCGTTTTTGAGCGCGCGACGCGATTCCTTTCGGCGCTCAGGCATTGCCAGGTACTTGGTTTGCGCGTTCACAGCGCCAGCAGCGACGGACTGACGGTCATCCTGCCGTACAGCCCGCAAATTGTCGGCAATCCGCAAACCGGCGTGATCCATGGCGGGGCATTGACCTCCCTGATGGACACCGCGTGCGGCATGGCCACACTCTGCGTGCTACCCGAATTCGAAGTGTGCCCGACCCTCGACCTGCGCATCGACTACATGCATGCCGCCGAACCGCATAAGGACGTCTATGGTTTTGCCCAGTGCTACCGGGTCACCACCGACGTGATCTTCGCCCGTGGCTTTGCTTATCAGGACGATCCCGAGCAGCCCATCGCCCATGTCGTCGGCACGTTCATGCGCATGGGCAAGGGCGTCAAAGGCACCAAAGGGTTTGGTGGCGCCATTGCCGGAGGTGCGAAATGACCGACAATTTCAAGGAACAACTGCAACAGGCCCATGAGCAGGGCGACTATGCCTCGCTGCTGCATCTGATTCCCTACGCCAAACTGATCGGTATTGAGTGTTCGCGGGTGGGGGATGACCTGCTGTTTCGTCTGCCGGCGAACAAGGACAACATTGGTAATCCTTTACTGCCAGCGATTCACGGCGGCGTCATTGCCGGGTTCATGGAGCTGTCCGCGGCCTTGCACCTGCTGATTTTTACCGGCTCACCGGGTGTGCCGAAGATCATCGATTTTTCCCTCGACTACCTGCGCGCCGGGCAGTTTCGCGATACGTGGGCGCGCTGCCAGGTGTGCCGTCAGGGGCGGCGTGTCGCAAACGTGGCAGTGACCGCCTGGCAAAGCACCGAATCCGAACCCATCGCCACGGCCCGCGCCCACTTCAAAATCGATGAGCCCTTGAAATCCTGATCCGAGCCCCCAACTTTGATGACAACCCGCCGCCGACCCTCTAGGTCGCGGCCACTGCCATCTGATTGGAGTTTGATGACCATGAGTGTGGAAACTCAAAAGGAAACCCTGGGCTTCCAGACCGAGGTGAAGCAGCTGCTGCACCTCATGATCCATTCGTTGTATTCCAACAAGGAAATCTTCCTTCGCGAATTGATCTCGAACGCCTCTGACGCTGTCGACAAATTACGTTTCGAAGCCCTGTCCAAGCCTGAGTTGCTGGAAGGTGGCGCCGAACTGAAAATCCGTGTGAGCTTCGACAAGGACGCTAAAACCGTCACCCTCGAAGACAACGGCATCGGCATGAGCCGTGAAGATGCGATCACCCACCTGGGCACCATCGCCAAATCCGGCACCGCCGATTTCATGAAACACCTGACGGGCGATCAGAAAAAGGACTCGCACCTGATCGGTCAGTTCGGCGTGGGTTTCTACTCTGCCTTCATCGTCGCCGACAAAGTCGACGTGTTCAGCCGTCGTGCCGGTGCTGCCGCCAGCGAAGGCGTGCATTGGTCGTCGCAGGGCGAAGGTGATTTCGAAGTTGCCACCGTCGAGAAAACCGATCGTGGTACTCGCATCGTCCTGCACCTGAAGTCCGGTGAAGACGAGTTCGCCGATGGCTGGCGTCTGCGCAACATCATCAAGAAGTACTCCGATCACATCGCTTTGCCGATCGAGTTGCCGAAAGAAGTGGCAGCGGCTGAAGGCGAAGAGAAGCCGGCTGTTGAATGGGAAACCGTCAACCGCGCCAGCGCCCTGTGGACCCGTCCTCGTACCGAGATCAAGGACGAGGAGTATCAGGAGTTCTACAAACACATCGCTCACGATTTCGAAAACCCGCTGAGCTGGAGCCACAACAAGGTCGAAGGCAAGCTCGAATACAGCTCACTGCTCTACGTACCGACCCGCGCTCCGTTCGACCTGTACCAGCGTGAAGCGCCGAAAGGCCTGAAGCTGTACGTGCAGCGTGTGTTCGTCATGGACCAGGCCGAGTCGTTCCTGCCGCTGTACCTGCGCTTCATCAAGGGTGTGGTCGATTCCAATGACCTGTCGCTGAACGTGTCGCGGGAAATCCTGCAGAAAGACCCGATCATCGACTCCATGAAGTCGGCGCTGACCAAGCGCGTGCTGGACATGCTGGAAAAACTGGCGAAGAACGAGCCAGAGCAATACAAAGGCTTCTGGAAGAACTTCGGTCAGGTCATGAAAGAAGGCCCGGCAGAAGACTTCGCCAACAAAGAGAAAATCGCCGGCCTGCTGCGTTTTGCGTCCACTCAGGGCGAAGAAGGCGAGCAGGTTGTGGGTCTGGCCGAATACCTGGCTCGCGCCAAGGAAGGTCAGGACAAGATTTACTACCTGACCGGCGAAACCTACGCGCAAGTCAAAAACAGCCCGCACCTGGAAGTCTTCCGCAAGAAAGGCATCGAAGTGCTGCTGCTGACCGACCGCATCGACGAGTGGCTGATGAGCTACCTCAACGACTTCGACGGCAAGAGCTTTGTCGACGTGGCGCGCGGTGACCTCGACCTGGGCAACCTGGATTCGGAAGAAGACAAGAAAGCCGCGGAAGAAGTCGCCAAGTCCAAAGAAGGTCTGGTCGAGCGTCTGAAAACTGCGCTGGGCGAATCCGTGGCTGAAGTGCGGGTTTCCCATCGTCTGACCGACTCCCCGGCGATTCTCGCCATCGGCGAGCAGGACCTGGGCATGCAGATGCGTCAGATCCTGGAAGCCAGCGGGCAGAAGGTTCCGGATTCGAAGCCGATCTTCGAATTCAACCCGGCGCACCCGCTGATCGAGAAGCTCGACAACGAGCAGAGCGACGAGCGCTTCGGTGACCTGTCGCACATTCTCTTCGATCAGGCGGCCCTGGCGGCCGGCGACAGCTTGAAGGACCCGGCCGCGTATGTGCGCCGTCTCAACAAGCTGCTGGTTGAACTGTCGGTTTAACGACGTTGTAAAAAAACCCGCTTCGGCGGGTTTTTTCATTCTGGGGTCTTTTACTGGGAGTGAGTCATGAGCCAGGGCTGATCACCCAACCTGTAGGAGCCGGCTTGCCGGCGATGGCGTCCTCATGCTGTCTCTTATACCCA
>NZ_JAHBDB010000087.1:0-7918 GCF_019956105.1 Pseudomonas sp. BF-RE-25 | reverse complement strand
GCGATATGTCAGTCAACATTGATGGCGCCTGACACAACGCCATCGCCGGCAAGCCGGCTCCTACAGGTTGTGCTGTCTATGTCAGGGCCTGTCCCAATACGGCACGGAACCGAAGCATTCGACATAGAAATCAATCACCGTCCTTACCTTCACCGACAACCGCCGGCTCCCGGGCCAGAGCACGGCGATCTGTTGCGGCTCAAGGCTGTTGGACACCTGATATTCCCCCAGCACCGGCACCAGCGTGCCGTTGCGCACCGCTTCACCAATCAGCCACGACGGAAACATCACCAGGCCCAGGCCTTGTTCGGCGGCCTGTGTGAGGGTGTCGGCGTGGTTGCCGGTGATCGGTCCCTTCACCGAGTAGGGCTTCCAGTCCTGCTGACCCTGGCGGAAAAACCAGCGTTGCTGGCCGGCCACGCCTTTGTAGGCCAGGCATTGATGCGCCGCGAGGTCTTCGGGATGCAACGGTGTGCCATGGCGTTTCAAGTACGCCGGGCTCGCCGCCACCTGAAAGCGTTGTGGCGCCAGAATCCGCGCCTGCATGCTCGAATCGTGCAGCGGGCCGATGCGAAACAGCAGGTCGGCACCTTCCTGTAACGGTGCGACGTAGCTGTCGGTCTGCTGGATATCCAGCTGCAATTTCGGGTAACGCTCGCACAGTTGCCCCAGCCAGGGCGTCAGGTGCCGCTGGCCAAACACCACCGGCGCGTTGATCCGCACCAGCCCGCTCGGCTCGCTTTGTTGTTCCTGCAACGCCTGTTCGGCTTCCTCCAACTGCACCAGCACCAATCGCGCATGCTCGCCGAGCAAGCGTCCGGCTTCCGTCGGCGTGACCGCACGGGTGTGGCGGTAAAGCAATTGCTGGCTCAGCGCCTGCTCCATCAACTGGATCTGCCGGGAAATCGACGACGGCGCCAGGCCCTCGCGGCGGGCGACTTCAGAGAAGCTGCCGTGGTCGAGTACCGCGACAAACAGCCGAAGTGCCTTGAAACCCAATTCGTGGAGGCCGTGCATGAAGAATCCTGCTGTGCGAGTTACGCAAAAGTGTTGTCAGGATGCTCCCATTTATCGCACAGCAGCGCCAGCCGATAATGCGCGCCAATCACACCGACAACACAAATCCCGTGTAGGAGCCGGCTTGCCGGCGATAGCAATCTCGAGGACGCCATCGCCAGCAAGCCGGCTCCTACAGGGATTGTGTGTTGATCGATAACACAGGAGTTCTCTATGCAATCTTCTTCAATCGACATCGCTGTCACACCAGCAACCAAACCCGGGTTGCGGCTTTTGCTGCTGCCTTTGGTGATCCTGGCCGGTATGGGCCTGTCCGTGGAGGCCGGTCTGCTCGGGCCGCTGGGGGTTCAGGTCGGTCACTTGTGGGCGACGTTGAGCATCTTCGGCGTCGGCTCGGCGATCCTGTTTTTCCTGCTGTTGCTCAGCGGCCCGCAAAAGGGACCGGCCTTCAGCGACCTGCCGCGCTGGCAGTTGATCGGCGGTTTTCTAGGGCCGATCTACGTGGTGGTGCTGACCCTGGCCACGCCGTACATCGGCATTGCGATGACGATGATCGCGATCCTGTCCGGGCAGGTCGGTAAAAGCGTGCTGATCGACCACTTCGGCTGGTTCGGCGCCACTCGTAAAAAGGTCAACGGTGAACGTTGGCTGGCCTTGCTGCTGATTGTGGCGGCACTTGTTCTGATTGCGCGGGGTTAATGATGAATCTGATTATTTTGTTGGCGGTGGTCGTGGCTGCCGGTGCGGTGTTGAGTGTTCAGGCCGCCATCAATGGGCGTCTGGGCGAAACGGTCGGTGTGCTGCGCAGCAGTTTGTTGACTTTCGTGGTGGGTGCGGTGAGCACCGGGTTGCTGATCCTGTTTTTCGAGCCGGCCCATGCCGTGAGCCTGCTGGACGTGCCGAAATGGCAGCTCAGCGGCGCGCTGTTCGGCGTGGTGTACATGATGGTGATGGTGGGGGCGGTGCCACGGGTGGGTACGGCGGTGGCGACGGTCGCGGTGATCGTCGGGCAGCTGGGCATGGGGATGCTGATCGATAACTTCGGCTGGCTGGGCAACCCGCAGATCGAGCTGTCCGGCAGCCGGATACTGGCGATGGTGTTGCTCGGGTTGGCGCTGGTGTTCATGTATCGCAGCAACACCCGCCAGGCCTGACCGCTTTCGCTTTCCTGTAGGAGCGAGGCTTGCCCGCGAAGCAGATGCCGCGATCTAACCAGTTACATCGCGTTATCGTTCTTCGCGGGCAAGCCTCGCTCCTACAGGTTTGGGCTGCGTCGTCTGTGGCAACTTCTACACTGGTGAGACGGGTTGTAGCCCCGACGACCACCACCTCAGGAGTCAGACTCATGATCGATAGCGAAAGTAAATGCGACTGCCCGAAATGCAACTGCAAACTGGGCCAGCATCCGATCGCACGTCACGGCAAGCACTACTGTTGCGAAGCCTGCGCCAAACACCATGAACACGGTGAAGAATGCGTGCACAAAGACTGCAAGTGCGCCCAACACTGACTGTAGGAGCGAGCCTGCTCGCGATGGACTCACGAGCGACGCGTTTGAGCAGAAGATGCGCGTCATCGTTAACGTCCATCGCGAGCAGGCTCGCTCCTACAGTGGTTAGCTTGCTGGCCGCCAAGTGACATTTTCCACGCCGAATTTTTCCGCCATCGGCTTGCTGGTCTTTTGCACTTTCTCCCTTCCAAAGCGCGGGATCCGGCCCACGCCGGCGTCGCAACTCGCCCAATGCCAAGCCTGCGCATTGTCCATTTTGTCCAGGCGAATGATGAAAGACTTTGGGACGCCATGAAGGGTGTATTCAATGACGAAAAGTTTTGCGTTATTCATAAAGCCCGTATTCCTCCCTGTAGTAATAGAAGGATCGTCGGCGGTACGGAAAATTCATTCGGATTGTCAGACGGCTGCGGCCAGTGGCGATGAGGTCTGCGGCTGGTTATCATGGATTTTCTGAAAACCCCCGATGAATGCTGACCATGGCCCTTGCCGCGCCCCCCGACCTGAGTGACACCGATGTGCCCGTGCAACCGCTGGCGCGCACCTATCCGCGCGGGCTGTTCATCGAACCCCACGAGCATGTCTGGGGCCAGTTGTTGTATGCGATGAGCGGGGTGATGTGGGTCGAAACGCCGCATGAGGCGCTGGTGGTGCCGCCGCAACGGGCGGTGTGGTTGCCGCCGGGCGTGCCTCACGGCATTCGCGTGGTCTCGGACCTGCAGATGCGCAACATCTACCTGCGTCCGGCATTGGCGGCGACGCTGGACGACACGGTCCAGGTGATCGAAGTGGGCGGGTTGCTGCGTGAGCTCATCGTCGGGCTGGTGGAGCAGGGCGACGACGGCGCACCGGAGTATTACGAGGCGCTGGTCGGGCTGGCGCTGCTGGAACTGCGGCGAGCCAGGCGTTCGCTGTTGAAAATTCCGTTGCCGGATGATTCCGACCGGCGCCTGATGAACCTGTGTCAGGCCGTCATGGCTGCACCATCGCTGGACGTTTCCTTCGAACAACACGCGCAAAATGCCGGGGCCAGCGTGCGCACCCTGGCGCGGCTGTTCAAGGACGGTCTGGGCATGGGCTTCGCCGAGTGGCGGCGACAAGTGCAACTGGCGACTGCGGTCGCGGAGCTGATCCAGGGGGCGCCGGTCAGTGCGATCGCCCGGGAGCTGGGCTACTCGCCGAGCAGCTTCAGTGACATGTTCCGTCGGGAGCTGGGTGTCGCGCCCTCGCAGTTTTCCTGTAGGAGCGAGCCTGCTCGCGATGGACGTTAACGATAACGCGTGTTGTCTGAATAAACGCGTCGTTCATGAGCCCATCGCCAGCAAGCTGGCTCCTACAGGTTATTGCGGGTGGTTTGGCCGGAATTCAGAAGCACTTGGCCGATGCTCGCGGATGCCGGCCTTTAGACTTTGGGCATCCCTCAATTGCCCACGGAGTCTGCCATGAGCTACCTCATCTCGCTGGTCATCGGTCTGGGCGTCGGTCTGCTTTACGGCGCGCTGGATTTTCGTTCCCCCGCACCACCGGCCATCGCGTTGGTGGGCCTGCTGGGCATGCTCGCCGGTGAAAAGTTGTGGCCCATGGGGCGGCAACTGGTCACTGGCTGGATCTCCTGAATTCCCTTTCCCCTGTTGGATGGACACTTCCATGAAAGCATTGCAGTTCGACAAAACCGGCGACCTTTCGGCCCTGCGCTATGTCGAGGTTCCGACCCCCGTGCCCGGCGCCGATGAAGTGCTGGTGCAAATCAAGGCCGCCGGCCTCAATCCCAGCGATGTGAAGAATGTGCTGGGACGTTTTCCCTACACCACGTTGCCGCGCATTCCCGGGCGTGATTTTGCGGGTGTAGTCGTCGAAGGCCCGCAGGCGCTGATCGGTCAGGAAGTGTGGGGCACCGGCCGTGAACTGGGCTTTTTCGCCGACGGCTCCCATGCGCAATTCGTCAAGCTGCCGGCCAACGGTGTGGCGCGCAAACCGACGCACCTGAGTTTTGCCCAGGCCGCCAGCCTCGGCGTGCCTTACACCACGGCGTGGGATGCGCTGGAGCGCAGCCTGGTGAGCGCACAAACGCGGTTATTGGTGATCGGTGGCGGGGCGGTCGGCAGTGCTGCGCTGGCGCTGGCCAAGGTGCGTGGCGCCCAGGTGCTGGCGGCGGCGCGTCGGCCGGAGCAGGTCAAGGACTTGCAGGCTCAGGGGTATCAGACGTTGCAGCTGGATAAACCCGAGGACTTGGGCGCGCAGGTGAATGCGGTCTACACCGGCGGCGCCGACGTGATTTTTGACACCACCGGGTTCTGGTTACCAGCCTCCGTCCCTGCACTGGCCGCGTTTGGTCGCATCGCGATCATCGCCGCGCCGGTGGATGGCCAGGTGCAATTGCCGGCCCTGGCGCTGTATCGCAAGGGCGGTTCGGTGGTGGGGATCAACTCGTTGCTATACGGCGTGCAGGCGTGCGCGGCGATGCTCGATCAGTTCGGCCGGTTCTTCGACCAGGACCTGTTGCCGTTGCCACAAGGGCTGTTCGAATCGCCATTGGCCGAAGGGCTGGAACGTTATACCGAAGTGAATGAGGGCAGTGGCGACAAAGTCATCCTGCTGCCGTAACCCCCAACCTTGTAGGAGCCAGCTTGCTGGCGATGAACGATAACGCGGTGCTCCCGAAACACCGCGGCGTCTGCATCGCCAGCAAGCTGGCTCCTACAGGTCGCCCTTATGTCGGGCAGGTTTCCCGGCCGTTATCCAGGCCTTGCTTGTAGCTGTGGCTCTGCAGACTGGCCTTGCCGTTGTGCCAGGTCAGGGTGAGTACATACAGCGAGTCGTAGTCGCTGGATTCCCAGTCATCGGTGATGTTCTGTTTCTTGCCGACCGCTTCGCCGGCGACCTTGTTGATCAGCTCGGGCAGGTAGCCGTGGGACCACGCGGTGTAGATCACCGAGTTGTGGTACTTGTCATGCAGCAGTTCGTCGGCCAGGTCACTGGTGTCGTTGGCCGAGAAGTTGATGTTCACCGGCAAACCGAGCTTGATGGCGCTGGGGCTGATGGTCATCAGGGGGCGAATGTAGCTGTAGGAATTATCCAGCTCGCCTTCCTCGACATTGCGCGTCGGGTTGGCTGCAAACACGTAGTTGGCCTTGCCGAATTTTTCCGGGAGCAGGGTGGCCAGGTCGATGGCGCGGTTCAGGCCCTGGCAATTGAGCTGGCCGAGGCCGCCGGCGGGTTTTTCCGCGTGGCGCAGGAAAACCAGCGTCTGGGTGCCGTCAGCCGGCTGGGCGCGGCTTTCACTGACGACAAACGACAGGAGCAGCGCACTGATTGCCAACAGGGAGGGCAGCACGACATAGGTGCGATGCTTGAAGCGTTGGACCAATTTCATAAGGTTCATCATGGAATAAGGGTTCTTCAGCGCATTCGGTTAAGGCTGACAAACCTTTACACCACGCGCTCCCAGCGTCGGGTGTTTTCCATGTCGATGATCCGGTCCGTTTCCGAAAGGGCAGCACTCAGAGTCCACTGAGGCCCGTTTGGTTCGATTCCGGCGGCATGCGCAGCAATGTATCGACAACCATGAACGGGTTGGAGCAGAGGTTATCGACAGGATGTTGCGGATTTATGGACACAGTACACGGGGCGGTCGCAGGAGAAGACTGCAATCCATTGATCTTGGTAATCATCAATATCGATACGCCGTACGTCGCAGCCTGCGGCCACTCACACTATGATCGTGCCTCTCAATCTCTTCGTGGATCCATGTGATGACCGATCTGTCCGCTTTCCCTATCACCCAAAAATGGCCAGCCCAATACCCTGAGTGGATTCAGCTCTACTCGTTGCCGACCCCCAACGGCGTCAAGGTGTCGATCATGCTCGAAGAGATCGGCCTGCCCTACGAGCCGCATCGCGTGGGCTTCGACACCAACGACCAGCTGTCGCCCGAGTTTCTGTCGCTGAACCCCAACAACAAGATCCCGGCGATCCTCGACCCCCACGGGCCGGACGACCTGCCGCTGCCGTTGTTCGAGTCCGGGGCGATTCTGATTTACCTCGCCGACAAGAGCGGGCAGTTGCTGGCCCAGGAATCGGCTGCGCGTTATGAGACGATCCAGTGGTTGATGTTTCAGATGGGTGGCATCGGGCCAATGTTTGGCCAGCTCGGCTTTTTCAATAAATTCGCCGGCAAGGACTACGAAGACAAACGCCCTCGGGATCGCTATGTCGAGGAAAGTAAACGTTTGTTAAAAGTGCTTGATGGACGTCTGCAGGGGCGCGACTGGATCATGGGCGAGCGCTACACCATCGCCGACATCGCGACATTCCCGTGGGTGCGCAACCTGATCGGCTTCTATGAGGCGGGCGATCTGGTGGGCATCAAGGATTTCCCGAACGTGACGCGGGTGCTGGAGCGCTTCCTGGCGCGGCCGGCGGTGATGCGCGGGCTGGAAATTCCCAAGTAAGACCTTTCGAATCCACCAAGACCAAGGCAGGCCATGCACGCATTCGATTTCAAGCAAGTAGATGTCTTCAGCCGCGTTGCGCTCAAGGGCAATCCGTTGGCCGTGGTGTTCGGCGCCGATGAGCTCAGCGATGAGCGCATGGCGGCGTTCGCCACCTGGACCAATCTCAGTGAAACCACGTTCATCCTCGCCCCGCAGGACCCTCGGGCCGATTACCGGGTGCGGATTTTCACCACCCTGAACGAGTTGCCGTTCGCTGGTCACCCGACCCTGGGCACCTGCCATGCCTGGCTCGAAGCCGGTGGCGTGCCCAAGGGCGAGGAGATCATTCAGGAATGCGGCGTGGGCCTGGTGCGGGTGCGCCGGCAAGGCGCGGAACTGGCCTTTCTCGCACCGCCACTGCTCAAGACCGGGCCGGTGCAGGCGGATCTGGTGGAGCGCGTGCGACGTGGGCTCCGACTGGAGCCGGGCGCCATCGTGCGGGCACAGTGGGTCGATAACGGCGCTGGCTGGCTGGCGGTGATGGTCGAGGATCGCCAGCAGGTGCTGGATCTTCAGCCGGACCATACGCAGATGCTCGGCCTCGCGGTTGGCGTGATTGCGCCGTGGCATCCCGAGCGTGACGGCGATGACGCACAGTTCGAAGTGCGGGCGTTCATTTCCGGCGACGGCATGCCGGAAGATCCCGCCACCGGCAGCCTGAATGCTGGCATCGCCCAATGGCTGCTCAGCGAAGGGCTGGCGCCGGCGTCCTATGTGGTGAGTCAGGGCTTGACCATGGGGCGGGCCGGGCGAATTGCGGTCGAGCGGATTGGCGATGAGATCTGGATTGGTGGTTCAATTGTGACCTGTATTTCCGGAACCCTGACGCTGTAAAACCTGTGGGAGCGAGCCTGCTCGCGATGGCGGTGGGTCATTCAACATAGATGCTGGATGATCC
>NZ_JAHBDB010000086.1:0-7934 GCF_019956105.1 Pseudomonas sp. BF-RE-25 | reverse complement strand
GGCGATGGCATCACCGCGGTGAATCTGACAGACCGCGTTGATGCCATCGCCAGCAAGCCGGCTCCTACAGGGATTTGGTGGGGAGCTTTAGCTCTGCGCAGAGTCCGCCGCCTTCGCGGTTGCTCAGCGTCAACGACCCGCCGAGGGCCAGCGCCAGTTGCTGGGCAATCGCCAGGCCCAGGCCGGTGCCGCCAGTGCTGCGGTTGCGGGAATTCTCCACGCGGTAGAACGGCTCCATCACGTGGGCGAGTTCTTCTTCGGCAATCCCGGGGCCGCGGTCCATCACCTTCACCGACAAGCTGCCGCCAGGTTTCGATTCCACCTGCAGTTCCGCCGCGCCGGCGAATTTGAGTGCGTTGTCCGTCAGGTTCACCAGCACGCGGCGCAAGGCGTGCGGCCGGGTGTCGATGACGGTGTCACTTTTTCCGCTGAGCTGAACGTCCTTGCCCATGTCCTGATAGTCGAACACCAGGCTGTCGAGGAATGAATCCAGATCGGTGCGGCGACTTTCTTCGGTGGCGCCATGGACGCTGCGGGCATAGGCCACGCCTTCGCGCACCAGATGCTCCATCTCGCCGAGGTCGTTCCACAGTTTGTCTTTTTCGTTGCAGTCGTCCATGAGCTCGGCGCGCAGTTTCATCCGAGTGATGGGGGTTTGCAGGTCGTGGGAAATCGCCGCCAGCAATTGCATGCGTTCTTTGAGGTATGCCGCGATACGCGCCTGCATGGCGTTGAAGGCCATGGCGGCATGGGCGACCTCGGTCGGGCCTGTTTCGTCCAGGTGCACCGGGTGGGTGTTGGGGTCCAGCGTTTCGACGGCTTGTGCGAGGCGGGTGAGGGGGCCAATGGCGATTCTCACCGCCAGCCAGGTGCACAGAATCATCAGCAACAGTTGGCCGAGCAAGACGACCGGCAACCAGGGCGACAACGGCACCATCGACGGACGCACGTCGATGGTGACCGGGCTGCCATCGGCCAGTTTCAGATGGACCTGGAAGTGTTTGACCGGACCGGGAATGTCCGTAACCGTCATCGGGTAATCCTTGCCGATGGCGTCCTTGATTGAAGTCATCGCGATAGGCGTATCGCTCATCGCCGTGCCGGGCGAACCTTCATCCAGCAAATAGCGGTAGTTGCGGCGATCCAGTTGTTGCAGCCAACTCATGCGTTCTTCGGCCGGCAAGCGGTCGAGGATGGCGATGGAGGTTGAAACGTCGGTTTCCAGATTGCCCAGCATGGTGTTTTTCGCGCTTTCATAGCGCTCGTAGTACTGCGCACCGAAAGACAAGACCTGCGCCAGAATCAGACCGATCAGGAAAATCAGCGACAGGCGCGAGGCGAGGGTGCGGGGCCACCGCAGGGAAAGGTTCATGCGGGCGCCCCGAGGACTTCCACCGGCAGCGAAAACACATAGCCTTCGCTGCGCACGGTTTTGATGTAGGCCGGTTCCCGTGCGTCGTCGAGCAAGCGCTGACGCAGGCGGCTGACCAGCAAATCGATGGAGCGGTCGAACAGATCGGCATCGCGGCCCTGGGTCAGGTTCAGCAACTGGTCGCGGTTGAGCACCCGTTGCGGATGGTCGAGGAACACCCGCAGCAGTCGATATTCCGCGCCGCTGAGCGCGACCATGGTGCCGTCGTCATCGAGCAGATGGCGGGCCGAGGTGTCCAGGCGCCAGCGACCGAAGGCCAGCAGGCGACCGCTTTCGGTGACCACCAGGTTGGGCGGCAGCATCCGCGTGCGCCGCAGCACCGCGTTGATCCGCGCCAGCAGTTCACGGGCGGCGAACGGCTTGACCAGATAATCGTCGGCGCCCATTTCCAGGCCGATGATGCGGTCGGTTTCATCGTTGCGCGCAGTGAGCATCAGTACCGGGGTGGTCTTGTGTTTACCGGCACGGATTTCGCGGCACAGCATCAGGCCATCGTCGCCCGGCATCATGATGTCGAGCACGATCAAGTCCACCGGCGTGGTCTCCAGAAACGCGCGCATCTGCCGGCCGTCCGCCACGACGGTGGTGCGCAGGCCGTTCTTCTTCAGGTAGTTGCCTACCAGCTCTCGAATCTCGCGGTCATCGTCCACGATGAGGATGTGATCGACGTGTTCCATGGGGCCAAGCCTCTTCAAATAGGGAATGCGCACAGTCTATCGAGCCTTTGCCCGCTCGCCCGCCACCCTTTGTATTGCAGTGTATCTGGTGTGTCGGCGGATACACATGGACTTAAAAACCCGGAAATCCAGGGGTTTTGTATCGCTGTGTATCGGCAGGCCCCTTTGATACGTACCGATTTACACGCGCCGCTTCTCGACACAGACGAGATACCTCAGGGCCTTCTAATAGGTTCCATCGAGGCAAACCCAACCGCCTCGGCTCAATTGAACGACCTACCCATTGAAGCCTTGAGGACACCACCATGAACACCAAAGCCATCTACGCCGCTTGCCTGTTTGCCGCCCTGAACATCTGCACCCTGTCGGCCCGTGCCGAAGCCGACGTCAGCGCCAGGACCTACAGCTACGGCACGCACCTGGACATCAAGAAAGTGGTGTCGTTGACACAGGACACCACGAACGCCTGCGGGATTGTCGATGCCCAGCTGACTTACCTGGACTCCCAGAACAAAACCCAGGTGCTGGACTACCGAAAAATTGCTGACTGCAACGAAGACAACTGAGTCATTGCTGACCGATTGCCAATCCCCTTTGATACAGGAAGAACACCATGAACAACGTAACCCGCTTTTTGACCGCCGCTGCCTTCGCCCTTGCCGGCGCCGCCGCTCACGCCAACGCCGCCGTTGAACAAAGCACCTGCGGCAGCAGCACCTGCTTCCAGCTGACCCCGGTGAACGAGCAGGGCGCCAATGATTTGCTGGTACAGGACGGTTCGAGCCGTACGCCGCAAGGGCAGATGGTTGCCGAGAACGGTGGCAGCCGCACGCCACAAGGCCAATTGCTGGATGAACAAACGGCCTGAAGCCACGCAATCCCACTGTAGGAGCCGGCTTGCTGGCGATAGCGATCTGTCAGTCACCTATAAGTTGCATGTGATGACGCCATCGCCAGCAAGCCGGCTCCTACAGGGGACTCGTTGCCACCCTCTAATGCATTAGGTGATCCCCATGTTTCTCATCGCTTTCCTGGGCGGCATTTTGACCGTCCTCAGTCCCTGCATCCTCCCGGTCGTGCCGTTCCTGTTCGCCGGGGTCGACCGCACCCGCTCCTCGATCCTGCTCACCCTTGGCGGCATGGTCCTGACCTTCGCCCTGACCTCCAGCCTGGCCGTGGTCAGCAGTGAATGGGTGGTGCAAGCCAACAACACTGGTCGCCACGTGGCCCTGATCGTGATGGCGCTGTTTGCCCTGTCGCTGATTTCTGCGCGGGTCGGCGGTTGGCTGGCACGCCCGTTCGTGCTGTTGGGCAATCGCCTCGACCCCGACACCCGCAAAATGTCCGGCCCGTTGGGTTCGGTGATGATCGGTGTCGCCACCGGTCTGCTCTGGGCGCCGTGCGCCGGGCCGATCCTCGGCGTGATCCTCACCGGCGCCATGCTGCAAGGCGCCAACGCGCAGACCAGTCTGTTGCTGGTGGCGTACGGCCTGGGCAGCGCGTTGTCCCTGGGCACCTTGATCTTCGCCGGTCGCGGCCTGGTCAATCGCTTGAAAGCGTCGATTCCGGTGACCGGCTGGTTGCGACGCGGTACCGGGTTTTCGGTACTGGCGGCTGCGGTGGTGATTTCCACCGGCGCCGACAAGACCCTGCTGGCCGGCACTTCTTCCGAGGGCGTCAGCAGCATCGAGAAAGGCGTGCTGGAAAGCGTACCGAAAGTGGTCGATTACCTGGTCAGCAAGGTCAAGGCCGATACAAGCCTGGACAATGCCCAGGGTCCGATGCCGTCGCTGTCCGGCGCCGTCGAATGGATCAACTCGCCAGCACTGACCAATGAGTCGCTCAAAGGCAAAGTGGTGCTGGTGGACTTCTGGACCTACGACTGCATCAACTGCCAGCACACCCTGCCTTATGTGAAGGACTGGGCGAAGAAATACGAGAAGGATGGCCTGGTGGTGATCGGCGTCCACACCCCGGAATACGGCTTCGAACGCATCATCGCCAACGTCAAGGATCAGGTGAAAAAGCTCGGCATCACCTACCCGGTGGCCATCGACAACAACTACGCGATCTGGCGCAACTTCGATAACCAGTACTGGCCCGCTCACTACCTGATCGACGCCAAGGGGCAGGTGCGTTTCACCCACTTCGGTGAAGGTCGCTACGAAACCCAGGAGAAGATGATCCAGCAGTTGCTGGAAGAAGCGAAAGCCCCTGCTGCGTAACCCGTCAACTCAATGGCTCACAGGCTCCGCGCCGTGGGCCATTGTTCGTTTCTCCTGACTGCGCCGCCACGCCGCGGGCGGTGCGCCGAACTCCCGCCGAAACGCCCGACTGAACGCCGTGTCGGTCTGGTAACCGACCTCTTCGGCGATGCGCATCAATGAGCTGTTACTGCTGCGTAACAGGTTGGCCGCCAGCAACATGCGCCATTGCGTCAGGTACTGCATCGGAGAAATCCCCACCAGTTGCTGAAAGCGTTCCGCCAATACCGATCTTGAGGTGCCGGCGGTGCGCGCCAGTTCATCCAGTGTCCAGGCATGACAGGGTTTTTTGTGCAGCGCGTTGAGGGCGGCGCCGACGATCCGGTCGCCCACACCCGCCAGCCAACCGGTCCGGCCTTCGCCCTGTTCGTGCATGTACAAACGCAGCACTTCGATGAACAACACCTCGGCCAGCTTGGCCAGTACGCCTTCACCACCGGGCCTTGGCGAGCGCGCTTCGGCCAGCGCATAACGCACCGAAGATTCCAGCCAGATCCCGGCGTTCGAGCCGCGCACATTGACCTTCACCACGGCCGGCAACCCCGTCAACAACATGCCCGCCAGCCGCGTATCGCACGCCAGATAGCCGCACACCAGCCGCGTGACCGCGCCGCCACCGCCATAACTCAACTGCCGTGGACGCCGCGCGAGCACGACGTCCAGCCGTGCACCGCTGGCCGGCGCGAGACCGGGTTTGGAGCACATGCGGTGGGCATCGCCCTGCGGAAACACCACCACATCGCCAGCCGTCAGCAATTGGGGAGGATCATCACCGAGTTCGACATAACACTCGCCTTCGGTGATCAAGTGAAAGATCACCACGCGTTCGGCGCCGGGCTCGAGAAACGGTGCGGCGGTGTCCGCGCTCGGTGACTGATAACACCAGGGGGCAGTGAACCTGGCGTTGATGAAAATCGCGCCGACCAGGCGGACGACGCGCAGGGTCTGGGACAGGGCGTCCATGGTGGTGTTCCCCTGTGGGCGGGCAGTTTTTGATTGTGAGCCTGTCGCGGCACAACGCGAAACCTCCGGACGATCGGGCAAGGTTGGCCGACGATCGGGCAGGACGCCGATGGTCAGCGGCGCGATAGTTGGCACAGGGTCTGCCGACCCTGTCATCAATAACAAAAATGAGAGGTTGCCATGCCGAAGTTCATCATTGAACGCGAGATTCCGGGTGCTGGAACACTGTCAGAAAGGGATTTGAAAGCGGCTTCGCAAAAGTCCTGCCGAGCGTTGCGCGACTTGCCGGAGGTGCAGTGGCAGCAGAGTTATGTCACCGGTGACAAGCTCTACTGTGTGTACCTCTCGCCCAACGAAGAGTTGATCCGGGAGCATGCCAGGCTGAGTGGTTTCCCGGCCAACCGCATTTCCCGGGTCATGACCGTCATCGACCCCACCACGGCGGAATAAGCCGGGGGCGTTTGAACTCGTAACGGAGCGATTTGATGAGTACTCCCATTGATCTCACTGCCTTGAAAAACCGTCAGATGGCCGCCTGGGCCAGTGGCGACTATGCCGTGATCGGCACCACCTTGCAGATTGTCGGCGAGCAGCTCGCCGAAGCCTGCGACCTGCTTTGCGACGAGCGCGTGCTGGACGTCGCCGCCGGCAACGGCAACGCGACACTGGCGGCCGCGCGCCGGGGTGCCCGCGTCACGTCCACCGACTACGTCGCCGCGCTGCTGGAGCGCGGCGAAGATCGGGCCCGGGCGGAGCGCCTGGAGGTGACCTTTCAAGTGGCGGATGCCGAGGCGCTGCCGTTCGAGGACGGCAGTTTCGATGCGGTGCTGTCGACCTTCGGCGTGATGTTCGCACCGGACCAGGCCAAAGCCGCCGCCGAGTTGGCGCGGGTCTGTCGTCCGGGCGGCCGAATCGGCCTCGCCAACTGGACACCCGAAGGTTTCGTCGGCCAGATGTTCAAGACCCTGGGCCGGCACATGCCACCTCCGCCGGGGGCACAACCACCGTCGAACTGGGGTTCTGAGGCCTGGCTGCATAAGCATTTTGATGAGCGCGAGTTTCTGCTTCAGGTGACACGGCGGTTCTTCAATTTCCGCTACCGCTCGGCCGCGCATTTCATCGACACGTTCCGCACCTGGTATGGCCCGGTCCACAAGGCGTTCGCAGCGCTGCCCCCCGAAGGCGCCCAGGCCCTTGAAGGTGACCTGGCCGAGCTGATCAACCGCTTGAACCGCACGGGTGAAAAATCGTTGGTGGTGCCGAGTGAATACCTTGAAGTGGTGATCACCCGACGCTGACTTACCCACACAAAAACCTGTGGGAGCGAGCCTGCTCGCGATGGCGGTGAGTCAATCGACATCAATGTTGGATATGACTCAGTCATCGCGAGCAGGCTCGCTCCCACAGGGGGTTGGGGTGTTTTCAGCAGGATTACTCATCCAACCGCTCGCTGTACACCACCCAGACGCTGCACGGCATTTTGTACAGCAGGTGCTCCACCGTGCTGCCGATCAGCCTGCCCAGGCCGCGATGGCCGATGCGGCCCATGACGATCACGTCGATGTCGCAGGCATCGGCGTAGCGGGTCAGGACCTTTACCGGGTTGCCCATGATCATGTGCCGTTGCTGCGGCGCGATGCCGTTGCGTTCGGCCAGTTCGTTGAAGGCGGCTTCCTGGTAGTCGAACAGGGTCCTGGCTTTGCCCGACGAGAAAAACGCCGAACCGTTGTCGAAGCCGAATTCATCGGCGCTGATCGATGACAGGTCATAGGCGTAGACCACATCCAGCTCGGCATTACAGGCGCTCGCCAGTTTTGCCGCTTCGTGAAGAATGCGGTCGTTGAAGCTTTTGTAGTGATCATCACGATGGAACGGGTCGACCGCCGCGACGATCTTGCGCGGCAAGGCACGCGCGGCATGGCTGACGAAGTGCAGCGGCACCGGGCACTCACGCAGCAAATGCACGTCGAGTGGCGTGAACATCAGCCTTGAGAGCATCGAATGCGGCTCCAGCGCCTTGATCAGCACGTCCATCGGCTGCTCTTTCAGGTGAATCAGGATTTCCTCCAGCGGCCGTTCGACCCACGTCACTTCGGTGGTGACGTGCACCCCGATCTTGCGCAAGGGCCGCGCCTGGTCCTCAAGCCATTGACGGTGTCGATCGACATAGCCCAGGCGCATCTGCTCCAGGGCCTTTTCATTGACCAGACTGGCGGTCGCCAGGCCCTCCAGATAATCGAACGCAACGATGTGCAGCGCCGCGTCTTCGGCCTTGGCCAATGCTGCGGCCCTGTCGAAGGCGGGGCTGTGTTCCATCAGGGGTGAGGCGACCAGCATGAAACGTGATTGCTCAGACATGACAAACCTCCCGTGGGTAAACGAGCGTCAGGGTCATTCGACAGGCATTCAACCCATTGAGTATTGACCATGATCAACCTGTCGTCTGGTCAGGCGGGAGTGGGGCGGGGGGATGAGGCGATCACACTGTGAACATCAACCTTGAGAACCACGCGATCCCTTGTAGGAGCCGGCTTGCTGGCGATGGCGGTGGGTCAATCGACACATCTGTCGCCTGAAAGGACGCCATCGCCAGCAAGC
>NZ_JAHBDB010000085.1:0-8519 GCF_019956105.1 Pseudomonas sp. BF-RE-25 | reverse complement strand
GGCTCCTACAAGGGTTTTGTGGTGCCAGGGAAATCATCGCGAAATGTTTACAGCTTGGGCCAACCGCCGCCACTGACCTATGCTGCAACCCAACGCGTTCGCTTCTGGTCGATTTTATGGGTCGTGGTTTTCTGTTCATCCTGCTGTTGATCGCCCTGCCCGCCGCCGCGCAGATCTATAAGTACACCGACGCCGCCGGCAACACTGCCTACAGCAATCAACCACCCGACGGTGTGAAGGCTCAGCCGGTCGAACTGCCGCCGCTCAACAGCGTCGAGCGCCAGACACCTCCCGCCCCACCCGCCGAAGCCACCAGCCGCGAACAACTTCGCAGCGCCTACGAGGTGCTGGAGCTGACCAACCTGCCCACCACCGAAGCGCTGCGGGCCAACAACGGCACCTTCACCGTCAACGTGCTGATCAAACCGCGCTTGCAAGGTCCGCATCTTTTCAGGCTGCTGCTGGACGACCAGCCTTACGGCCAGCCGAGCAACGTGCCGATCCTGCAACTGGTCAACATTGATCGCGGTACTCACAGCCTCGCGGTGCAGGTGATCGACGGGGAAGACATCGTGCAGCAGAGTCCGACCGTGACCTTCACGGTTCAGCGGGTGCACAAGCCGTGAGGTTATGGCTGCTGGCCGCCTGCCTGATCGCGCTGTCCGCATCGGCCGAAGTCTTCACTTACATCGACGCACAGGGCAATCGGGTCTTCACCGACCAGCCTGGCTCCGGCAACGCCAAACGCGTGCCGCTGGCGACGAGCAACCGCATGTCCGCCAACCCGACCGGCGCAGCGCCGGTCATTGCAGAGAAAAAAACCGAAGCCAGGCCGATGTTCCGCTATGACATGCTCCGGGTGCTGGTTCCCGAGCCCGACGCCACAATCCGCAGCAGCGCCGGCGAACTGATCGTCAGCATCACCAGCGAGCCCGGCCTGCAACGAGGCCATCGCTACCGCTTGTTGCTGGACGGGCAGCCCACCGCCGAACCGGGTCCGAGCCCGGTGTTCGCTTTGAGCAACATCGATCGTGGCAGCCACAACCTGTCCGTGGAAATCCTCGACGAACACGGCCGCATCGTCGAGCGCACCGCCAATCAACCCTTCCACATGCTGCGCATTTCCCTGGCACAAAAACGCCAGGTCAAACCCTGCGCACTGACCGACTACGGCCAGCGACCGGAATGTCCGCTCAAGGACAAACCCATCGAGCCCAAAAATCCCTTCCTGCGTTTCTTCTAACCTCGTTCAGCTTTGCGCACTATATTGGTGCGATAGGTTGCACCGTACCCAAATATCAACCCATTTTGGTTCGAAAGTACCCGCAAAAGCTGGCAGAACGCCACGCAAACGAGCGTCAAACGCCCGTTTCAGGCCTTTGACGCTTCTTTTCGGAGCCTTGGTTTGGTTTTTGCATTTTCCTCATATCGGCGCGTTATTCACGCGCATGCCCTGCTCCAAAAGAGGTCCTGATGACCATTAGCGACGCACTGCATCGATTGCTGCTCGACAACCTGACCACCGCCACCATCCTGCTCGACGCCGAACTGCGCCTCGAGTACATGAACCCGGCGGCGGAGATGCTGCTGGCCATCAGTGGCCAGCGCAGCCATGGGCAGTTCATCAGTGAGTTGTTCACCGAATCCACCGAAGCCCTGAATTCCCTGCGCCAGGCGGTCGAGCAGGCGCATCCGTTCACCAAACGCGAAGCGATGCTCACCGCCCTGACCGGCCAGACGCTGACCGTCGATTACGCGGTCACACCGATCCTGGCCAACGGCGCCACCATGCTGCTGCTGGAAGTCCACCCGCGTGACCGCTTGCTGCGGATCACCAAGGAAGAGGCCCAATTGTCGAAGCAGGAAACCAGCAAGATGCTGGTGCGCGGCCTCGCTCACGAGATCAAGAATCCGCTCGGCGGGATTCGCGGTGCGGCCCAGTTGCTCGCCCGCGAACTGCCGGAAGAAAGCCTGCGCGACTACACCAACGTCATCATTGAAGAAGCCGACCGCCTGCGAAACCTGGTCGATCGCATGCTCGGCTCCAACAAGTTGCCATCGCTGGCCATGTGCAACGTCCACGAAGTGCTGGAACGCGTCTGCCACTTGGTCGAGGCCGAAAGCCAGGGCTGCATCACATTGGTGCGCGACTACGACCCAAGCATTCCCGACGTGTTGATCGACCGCGAACAGATGATTCAGGCCGTCCTGAATATCGTGCGCAACGCGATGCAGGCCATCAGCAGCCAGAACGAGCTGCGCCTGGGCCGAATCAGCCTGCGCACCCGCGCCATGCGCCAGTTCACCATCGGGCACGTGCGCCATCGCCTGGTGACCAAGATCGAAATCATCGACAACGGCCCCGGCATTCCTGCGGAACTTCAGGAAACCATCTTCTTTCCCATGGTCAGCGGGCGCCCGGACGGTACCGGGCTCGGCCTGGCCATTACCCAGAACATCATCAGCCAGCACCAGGGCCTGATCGAATGTGACAGCCATCCAGGCCACACCACCTTCTCGATCTTTCTGCCACTGGAACAAGGAGCCACATCGACATGAGCCGTAGTGAAACCGTGTGGATCGTCGATGACGACCGTTCTATCCGTTGGGTCCTGGAAAAAGCCTTGCAGCAGGAAGGCATGACCACGCAAAGCTTCGACAGCGCCGATGGCGTGATGAGCCGCCTGGCGCGCCAGCAGCCGGACGTGATCATCTCCGACATCCGCATGCCGGGTGCCAGCGGTCTGGACCTTCTGGCGCGGATTCGCGAGCAACACCCACGGCTGCCAGTGATCATCATGACTGCGCACTCCGATCTGGACAGCGCTGTCGCGTCCTATCAGGGCGGCGCGTTCGAATACCTGCCCAAGCCGTTCGATGTCGACGAAGCGGTGTCCCTGGTCAAGCGCGCCAACCAGCACGCCCAGGAACAGCAAGGCCTGGAAGTCCCGGTCGCGCTGACCCGCACCCCGGAAATCATCGGCGAAGCGCCGGCGATGCAGGAAGTGTTTCGCGCCATCGGGCGCTTGAGCCACTCCAACATTACCGTGCTGATCAACGGTGAATCGGGTACGGGTAAAGAGCTGGTCGCCCACGCCCTGCACCGTCACAGTCCACGGGCGGCTTCGCCATTCATTGCGCTGAACATGGCCGCCATCCCGAAAGACCTGATGGAATCCGAGCTGTTCGGCCATGAAAAAGGCGCGTTCACCGGCGCGGCCAACCTGCGTCGCGGACGATTCGAACAGGCGGATGGCGGCACGCTGTTCCTTGATGAAATCGGCGACATGCCGGCGGACACGCAGACCCGTTTGCTGCGCGTGCTGGCAGACGGCGAGTTCTACCGCGTCGGCGGCCACGTGCCGGTCAAAGTCGACGTGCGGATCATCGCCGCGACTCACCAGAATCTGGAAACCCTGGTGCACGCCGGGAAATTCCGTGAAGACTTGTTCCACCGCCTCAACGTGATCCGCATTCATATTCCACGCCTGTCGGACCGTCGCGAAGACATCCCGACCCTCGCCAAGCACTTCCTCAGCCGCGCCGCACAAGAACTGGCGGTCGAGCCGAAGCTGTTGAAAAGCGAAACCGAGGAATACCTGAAGAACCTGCCTTGGGGCGGCAACGTCCGTCAGCTGGAGAACACCTGCCGCTGGATCACGGTGATGGCTTCGGGTCGCGAAGTGCACATCAGCGACCTGCCGCCGGAGCTGCTGAGCCTGCCGCAGGATTCGGCGCCGGTGACCAACTGGGAGCAAGCGCTGCGCCAGTGGGCCGATCAGGCGTTGGCTCGCGGTCAGTCGAGCCTGCTCGACAGCGCGGTGCCGGCGTTTGAGCGGATCATGATTGAAACCGCGCTCAAGCACACCGCTGGCCGTCGTCGTGATGCTGCGGTTTTGCTGGGTTGGGGGCGTAATACCCTGACGCGCAAGATCAAGGAACTGGGGATGAAGGTGGATGGTGGGGATGATGATGAAGGGGAAGAGGGTTAATTAGCCTTTAAATCTTCGCCGGCAGTTACATCCAATCGCGAGCAGGCTCACTCCTACATTGGGATGCGTTCCCCTGTAGGAGTGAGCCTGCTCGCGATGCTTTTGGGGCCTCGGTGCACCGACTGAATGCACCGTGAACCGCAATCGCGCACGCCAACCGATCCAAAATCCCGCCTGCGTTCACAATCGAACCCCTGGCGAAAAAACACGAAAGCCCCGTAATACGGGGCTTTTGGCGTTTCAGAGCGCGTGATTGTTTCAAGCTGTTAAAACCTGGCACGCCCCCTGCAATAGTCCATTCAGTGATTCAGTTCACTACCCGGTTTCGGGGACCTTGGTACAGGCAGGCCGGGGATTCCCCTCTTTACATCGGGCTCACACCGCACTTGCGACGAGCCCAAACAGTTTTGGGGCCCTTGATACAGGCAGGTCAGGGGTTCCTTCTTTACACCGGGCTCACGATGCAATGCGCGAGCCCTGCCGTTTTGGGAACCTTGGTACAGGCAGGCCGGGGATTCCCTCTTTTATTGCTCTCGGAGATGGATCTCCAGCCGCCAGCGGTCATCGACCTCGCTACCGGCCCACTCGCCTTGCAGTGGCCGGGCCGCCACCACCGACAGCAACAACCCCCCATCACTCAATCGCACCCGCCAGTTCACGTTC
Organism: Pseudomonas sp. BF-RE-25; assembly: GCF_019956105.1. Lineage (NCBI taxonomy): Bacteria > Pseudomonadati > Pseudomonadota > Gammaproteobacteria > Pseudomonadales > Pseudomonadaceae > Pseudomonas > Pseudomonas sp. BF-RE-25. The sequence continues at coordinate 3,864 of NZ_JAHBDB010000085.1, read as the reverse complement.
TTGTCGTTGAGCTTGAGCTGACCTTTCTGCGTCTTGCCCTCCGCCTCGAACAGCAACGCCAGGCTGCCGTCGATAAACTCGCCGTGGGACTTGGGTTCGTTGTTGAACCACACTACCAGGCCGTCGTTCGTCACCTCGATCTGCTGCAATTCACTGGGGTCGGGCGTGGTCAGGCGACCGATCATCAGCCCCACCATTACCCCGACAATCGCCAGCGAACCCATCACGCGCGGGAATAGTTTCGAACGGGGATCCGCTTGCGGCGTAGAATGCCCGTCATCTTTACCTTCGGAGCCGTGCATGTTTCACGTCATCCTTTTTCAACCAGAAATTCCGCCGAATACCGGCAACGTTATCAGGCTGTGCGCCAACAGTGGCTGCCACCTGCATTTGATCGAACCGCTGGGCTTCGAGATGGACGACAAGCGCCTGCGCCGGGCCGGCCTCGATTACCACGAGTATGCCACCCTGCAACGCCATGCGGACCTCGCCAGTTGCCTGGAGAGCCTTGGTCATCCAAGGGTGTTCGCGTTTACCACCAAGGGTTCGCGGCCGTTCCACGACGCGAGCTTCGCCGAGGGCGATGCCTTTCTGTTCGGCCCGGAAAGCCGAGGCTTGCCGGCGGAAGTGCTGGACGCCCTGCCCGGCGACCAACGCCTGCGTTTGCCGATGCGCGAAGGCTGTCGCAGCCTGAACCTGTCGAACACTGTGGCGGTTGCCGTCTACGAGGGCTGGCGCCAGCTCGGATTCAAGTAACACCCCATAACAAATGTGGGAGCGGGCTTGCTCGCGAAGGCGTCGTGTCATTCAACATTAATGTTGAATGATCAACCGCTTTCGCGAGCAAGCCCGCTCCCACATTGGACTTGCTTCGACGCTCAGACCGCTTACTGAACGGTCGGAGTCTCGCCAGCCGCCTGCATGCGTTGCAGTTCTTGTGCGTACAGCGCGTCGAAGTTCACCGGGGCCAGCATCAGGGCCGGGAACGAACCACGGGTCACCAGGCTGTCCAGGGTTTCGCGAGCGTACGGGAACAGGATGTTCGGGCAGAACGCGCCGAGGGTGTGGCTCATCGAAGCGTCGTCCAGGTTCTTGATCAGGAAGATCCCGGCCTGCTGCACTTCAGCGATGAACGCTACTTCTTCACCGTTTTTCACGGTCACGGACAGGGTCAGCACGACTTCGTGGAAGTCGCCTTCCAGTGCCTTCTGGCGGGTGTTCAGATCCAGACCGACGCTTGGTTCCCACTGCTGGCGGAAGATCGCCGGGCTTTTCGGGGCTTCGAACGACAAGTCACGTACGTAGATGCGCTGCAAGGAGAATTGCGGTGCGGTTTCTTCTTCGCTAGCTGCAGTGTTCTGTTGGTCAGTCATCTCAGATCCTTTCTGATCTTGGGGTCTTATAGGGAAGGCATTCAGGCCTTGAGCATGGCGTCGAGCTTGCCGGCGCGCTCAAGGGCAAACAAATCATCACAACCGCCAACGTGGCGCTCACCGATCCAGATCTGCGGCACGGACGTGCGCCCGGCCTTCTGGGCCATGGCGGCGCGCACCTGCGGCTTGCCATCGACCTTGATCTCTTCGAAGGCCACGCCTTTGTTCTCGAGCAGGTACTTGGCTCGCGAGCAGTAAGGGCAGTAATCGCTGGAATAGACGACGACGTTGCTCATATCACTTCACCAGCGGCAGGTTGTCGCCTTTCCAGCTGGAAATACCGCCGGACAGCTTGGCGGCGGTGAAGCCGGACTTCATCAGTTCGCGAGCGTGAGTGCCGGCGGTCTGGCCCATGGCGTCGACCAGGATGATGGTCTTGGCCTTGTGCTTTTCCAGTTCGGCCACGCGAGCGGCCAGTTTGTCGTGAGGAATGTTCAACGCGCCAACAATATGACCGGCGGCGAAATCCTTGACCGGACGAATGTCGATCACAACGCCCGCGTCCTTGTTGACCAGGCCGGTCAGTTCACCGGTGCTCAGGCTGCGGCCGCCGCCTTGCATCTGATAGGCGATCAGCAACGCCAGCAGTACCACGAAGATACCGACGAGCAGATAGTGGTTAGTGGCAAATTCAATCAGGTGAGCAACCATCGAAGGAGGTTCCAGGGCGTTAAAATGTCGGCCAGTATACACAGCCACTATGGTGGGCCAAACCCCGTCCGGCGGTGACGCCGTCGGAACTTCGCTTTAAACTGCCACTCCCTTTTCCATTGCCCTCTTTTAACTCAGCCACGAGTGGAATCCATGACTACCACGCCTAAACCTTTGGTCCTGATTATTCTCGACGGCTTCGGTCACAGTGAGAGCCCTGAATCCAACGCCATCTATGCGGCGAAGAAGCCCGTACTGGACCGTCTGTGGGCCACCGTGCCGAACGGTCTGATCTCGGGCAGTGGCATGGACGTCGGCCTGCCGGATGGCCAGATGGGCAACTCCGAAGTCGGCCACATGAACCTCGGTGCCGGCCGCGTTGTGTATCAAGACTTTACTCGCGTGACCAAATCGATCCGCGACGGCGAGTTCTTCGAGAACCCGACCATCTGCGCGGCTGTGGATAAAGCCGTTGCCGCCGGCAAAGCCGTGCACTTCATGGGCCTGCTGTCCGATGGCGGCGTTCACAGCCACCAGGATCACCTGGTTGCCATGGCCGAATTGGCTGCCAAACGCGGCGCGGAAAAAATCTACCTGCACGCCTTCCTCGATGGCCGCGACACGCCGCCGAAAAGCGCCCAGTCGTCGATCGAACTGCTCGACGCGACCTTTCAGGCCCTCGGCAAAGGCCGGATCGCCAGCATCATTGGCCGTTACTTCGCCATGGACCGCGACAACCGTTGGGACCGCGTGTCCCAGGCTTACAGCCTGATCGTCGATGGCAATGGCGAATTTAACGCCGCCACCGCCCAGGAAGGCCTGCAAGCCGCGTACGAGCGTGGCGAGAGCGACGAATTCGTCAAAGCCACCTCCATCGGTGAGCCGGTTAAAGTCGAAGACGGCGACGCCGTAGTGTTCATGAACTTCCGCGCCGACCGCGCCCGCGAGCTGACCCGCGTGTTCGTCGAAGACGGTTTCAAGGATTTCGAGCGCACCCGCCAGCCAAAACTGGCCGGTTTCGTCATGCTCACCCAATACGCCGCCAGCATCCCCGCGCCATCGGCCTTCGCTGCCGGCAGCCTGGACAACGTGCTCGGCGACTTCCTGGCAAAAAACGGCAAAACACAGCTGCGCATCGCCGAAACCGAGAAGTATGCCCACGTGACCTTCTTCTTCTCCGGCGGCCGTGAAGAACCGTTCCCGGGCGAAGAACGCATCCTGATCCCGTCGCCGAAAGTCGCTACTTATGACTTGCAGCCGGAAATGAGTGCGCCGGAAGTCACCGACCGCATCGTCGACGCCATCGAAAACCAGCGTTACGACGTGATCGTGGTCAACTACGCCAACGGCGACATGGTCGGCCACAGCGGCGTGTTCGAAGCAGCGGTAAAAGCCGTGGAATGCCTGGACCTGTGCGTCGGCCGCATCGTCGATGCGCTGGACAAAGTCGGCGGCGAAGCGCTGATTACGGCGGATCACGGCAACGTCGAGCAGATGTCCGACGAAACCACCGGCCAGGCGCATACCGCGCACACCACCGAGCCGGTGCCGTTCATTTATGTCGGCAAGCGTGACTTGAAGGTGCGTGAAGGCGGCGTGCTGGCGGATGTGGCGCCGACCATGCTGAAGCTGTTGGGCCTGGAAAAACCAGCTGAAATGACCGGGACTTCGATCCTGGTGTAACCCGGTCGCTCAAACACCGCCAAACCCTGTGGGAGCGGGCTTGCTCGCGAAAGCGGTGTGTCAGTCGACATCAACGTTGACTGACACACCGCTTTCG
>NZ_JAHBDB010000084.1:0-9077 GCF_019956105.1 Pseudomonas sp. BF-RE-25 | reverse complement strand
TGAAAATCAAAAGCAAACGCAATTACCTGTAGGAGCCGGCTTGCCGGCGAAAAACGCCCAGACACCGCGTTGATTCAGACACCCCGCGTTATCGTTGACGTCCATCGCTGGCAAGCCGGCTCCTACAGGGGGGCGGTGCACATGTGCGGAATGAGTGAACGCATCAAAAAAGGACAACGCGGACAACTGAAGAGCCAGGTCGGCTTTCAGGCCGCCTCGGCGGCTGTGGCGGTAGTCGCCCCCTCGAGAGGCTGAGTGGAGGTTCTGCGTAGTGGGCAACCCGGCATGGATGCCGGGTTAGCCGCCCCCGGCCATGGATGGCCGATGGCGGCGGGCCCACGGAGCAGGACCGGAGCGAGGGTATGCCGAGCATTAGCGAGGCACCGAACGAAAGGGGCAAAAGCCCTTGGTTACTTGGGGCTCTTCCAAGTGACTCGCCGTAAGGGCGAAACCAATAGCCGCCATCACCGCAGCAACGGATATACCCCCCCATCCAATCCAAAAAATCACAATTAAACAGCATGACTACGATCAGATACCGGGCTTTTTCTGGTCTGTCACCCATGCAAAAAAAAAAGAGCCTCAGGGCTCTTTGATGGGGAAAAAGTAGAGCCCTTGAGGCTCAAGATGCACGTGAAACAGGCGGTGAGCTTGGTAGGGGTTCAGATCACTCACCACCTACGCAGCCGCTCGAGTTGAGCAAACAAACGGCTGCGTAGAATCATCGTAGGAAGATGGAGTTTGGCACTCAAGTACCGCTAGTCGCGTCCCGGCCAGCCCGCACGACGCAAGGCGTTGAGCAGTGTTTCGGCGTCCAGCCCCGGCACCGCATGGCCATTGCCCTCGGCGGTGTCGCAGGCCAGCAGGGCGTTGATGATTGCTTCTTCCACGGCTTCGGTAGCGGCAAGGAACAACTCGCTGATGTGGTCGTTGTTGACCATGCTCAGGTTGTCGGTTGTCGGCGACTTCTTGCTCTCATAAGCAGCGGGTGGCACATCGTTGCCAGTCGTAAAGGCAATGAAGATATCCCCGCTGTGGTCTTCGTTACCGCCACCGGTCCGCGCCAGACCGAGGCTGGCGCGCTGGGCGAGGCGGGTGCATTGATGTGGCAGCAACGGTGCATCGGTGGCCAGGCACACCACAATCGAACCCATGCCCGGATGCGGCAACGATGCCTTGAGGAATGGCGAATCAGCCTTTTCCATATAGCGCCCGACCGGGTAACCGTCGACGCGTAATTCGTTGCGGATGCCGTGGTTGGCCTGGACGATGGCGCCCACTGTCCAGCCACCCTGGCCGGCATTCAAACGTCGCGAAGCGGTGCCGATGCCACCTTTGAATTCGTGACAGATCATGCCGCTGCCGCCACCCACCGCACCTTCTTTCACCGGTCCGCTTGTCGCCGTGCGCAGGGCTTGGGCCACGTGCTCGGGTTTGACGTGGAAACCGTTGATGTCGTTGAGCAAGCCGTCGAAGGTTTCCAGCACCACCGGCATGTTCCAGTAAAGTCGCCCGTCGTCCGGTTGCTGTTCGCGGTCCAGTACAATCAACGCATCGCGCACCACGCCCAGGCTGTGGGTGTTGGTGAAGGCGATCGGGCTGGTGAGCAGACCGGCTTCGCGGATCCATTCCAGACCTGTGGCATCGCCGTTGCCGTTGAGCACATGGACGCCGGCAAAACACGGTTGCTGGCTGGTGGAACCGGCACGCGGCTCGATCACGGTGACGCCGGTCAGGATGTCGCGACCGTTGGCGGTGCGACCTCGCACATCACTGTGGCCGACCCGCACGCCGGGTACATCGGTGATGGCATTGAGCGGGCCGGGTTGCAGTTGGCCGAACTGGAGGTTCAGGTCGCGGGCACGTGGTTTCATTGTTTCTCTCATCTTCAATTCGTGGCAGAAAAATAACTGGAGGCATTCGAACCTGTAGGAGCCGGCTTGCTGGCGATGGCGTCCTCAAGAGCGCTTCGCCAGCAAGCTGGCTCCTACAAAAGCGGGTTCACTGTCCGTTTTTGACCTTGCTCCAGATCCGCGTACGCACGCGTTCGGTAGCCGGCGGCAGCGGCTGGAGGGTGAATAACGTGGCCAAGGCTTGCGCGGACGGGTACACCGCCGGGTTATTGCGAGTCGCTTCGGCCACCAGCGACGTAGCGTTGCGGTTGCCGTTGGGGTAGTTGAGGTGATCACTGACCGGGGCAATCACTTCAGGGCGCATCAGGTAGTCGATGAAGGCCAGACCCTGCTGCGGGTGTGGCGCGTCCTTGAGCAACACGAGGGTGTCGAACCACACCGGTGCGCCTTCCTTCGGCAGGCTGTAGGCGATCTTCACGCCGTTGTTGGCCTGCTCGGCGTTGGTCTTGGCTTCCAGCATCGCGCCGGACCAACCCACCGCGACGCAGATGTTGCCGTTGGCCAGGTCGCTGATGAATTTCGACGAGTTGAAATAGGCGATGTGCGGACGCAGTTTGAGCAGCAGCGCTTCGGCCTTCTTGTAGTCCTCGGGATTGGTGCTGTTGGGCGGCAGGCCGAGGTAGTGCAGGGCCACCGGCAGCATCTCCGACGGCGAGTCGAGCATGGCCACGCCGCACTGACCGAGTTTGGCCAGGTTGGCTTCGTTGAACACCAGCTCCCAGGAATCCACCGGTGCCTTGTCGCCCAGCGCGGCGCGGACTTTATCGATGTTGTAGCCGATGCCGTTGGTGCCCCACAGGTACGGCACGGCGTACTGATTGCCCGGATCGTTGTTGGCCAGTTTCGCCAGCAGGTCAGCATCCATGTTTTTGAAGTCTGGCATCTGCGCGTGGGGCAATGGTGCCAGGGCGCCGGCCTTGATCAGGGTCGGCAGGCTGAAGTTGCTGGCCACCACCACGTCGTAGCCGCTGCGGCTGGTGAGCAGTTTGCCTTCGAGCACTTCGGCGCTGTCGAAGGTGTCGTAAACCGGCTCGATCCCGGTGTCGCGCTTGAAGTCGTGCAGGGTGTTGGGACCGATGTAGTCGTACCAGTTGTAAACGTGAACCGTCGGGCCTTCGGCAGCCAACGCCGACAGCGAAACGCACAAACAGGCGCTTAGCCCGAGATTGATCTGTGGAAGGCGACGACTCATGATGCGGCACTCCTGGCCTGCTGCAGGCCGGTGATGAACAGGTGCTTGCAGCGTATCGGCAGGCCGGGGACTCACCCATTCCCATCATGGGTTACTCGAAAGGGGTAGAGCGTGGACGCGTTGCTGAAAGAGTTGCCGGTGCACCAGGGCCTGGCGCGGGTGTTTGGCGCGTTGGGCCGGGACGGTTTCTGGCGCGCACTGGTCGATACGCTACGGTTGCTGGTGCCGCTGGACAACGCATTGGTTGCGGTGATGAGGCCGGGGCGAGTGCCACGCCTGCTGATCGATTTCGACGCCAAGGGCGGCGCCGACGAGCATGAAGAACTGGCCGGTTACAGCGCCGGCATGTACTTGCTTGATCCGTTTTATCAGGCCGCGTGTGCAGGCATTGCCGATGGCTTGCACAGCCTCGAATCGCTGGCGCCGGACCAGTTTCAGCAGAGCGAGTACTACCTGAGTTACTTCCGCTCGGTGGTGGGCGACGACGAGTTGCAGTTCATGATCAACGTCGAAGACTCTGTGCTCGGTTTGTCACTCGGCCGTTCGACGCGTTTTACCCTGGAAGAGCAGGGCCGTCTGCTTTGTGTGCGTGACTGGGTGCTGGCGGCGATGCGCCGTCACCTGCAATTGATGCCGCCAGAAGGCCCGGTTGCCGAAGCCGTGGCCGGGGATCTGGCGACGTTGCTGGATCGCTTCGACGCACGCCTGACAGTGCGCGAAATCGAAACGGCGCGCCTGATTCTTCAGGGCTTTTCAAGCAAGGCGATTGCCCAGCAATTGGGGATCTCGCCGGAAACGGTGAAAGTGCATCGGCGCAACGTCTATCACAAGCTCAACGTGAACGGGCATGGGGAGTTGTTTGCGTTGGTGTTGCAGCCGCGTTGACCGGCAAATCACAGAGATTTATTGCCTGTCAGGCCCCCATCGCGAGCAGGCTCACTCCCACATTCGATCGCATTCCAATGTGGGAGTGAGCCTGCTCGCGATGGGCGCGGCGCGGTGTTACTGCCGAAACACCAACGCCTTCAACCCGCACTCGACATCCGCATCCGGAAACTCCGGCGGATTCTCCAGCCGTTGCTCGAACCGCAGGCTCGGCGCCTCGCGCATGACGCCATCAATCAGGAAGTCCGCGCCAAACGCCGGGTCGTTCATGCAGGCCAGCACCGTGCCCTGTGGCGTGAGCAACTCCGGCAACCGACGCAGCACGCGCTGGTAATCCTTGGTCAGCAGAAAACTGCCTTTCTGGAAGGACGGCGGGTCGATGATCACCAGGTCATAAGGGCCTTTACCGATCACTTTGCCCCAGGACTTGAACAGGTCGTGGCCGAGGAAACTCACCTTGCTCATGTCGTGGCCGTTGAGCCGGTGATTGTCGCGGCCACGGTTCAGGGCCGGGCTGGACATGTCCAGGTTGACCACATGTTCGGCACCGCCCTCGATGGCCGCCACGGAGAAACCGCAGGTGTAGGCAAACAGGTTCAACACGCGCTTGCCCTCGGCATTGGCGCGCACCCAGTCGCGGCCGTAACGCATGTCGAGGAACAGTCCGGTGTTCTGCTTGCGGCCCAGGTCTACGCGATAACGCAGGCCGCCCTCGGTGATGGTCATGTCATCGATGACTTCCCCGACCAGCCATTCGGTGGTGCTTTGCAGCAGGTAGCGATGTTGCAGTGCCAACGTATGCGCGCCGGATTGCGTCCACTCGGGTGACCGGGTGATTTCCATAAGCCGTAGTTTCAGCTCATCGAGTTGCGCCGCTTCGGGCTCTTTGAACAGCGACACCAGCACCACGCCTTGCAGCCAGTCGACGGTCAATTGCTCCAGCCCCGGCCAGCACCGTCCGCGACCGTGGAACAGTCGGCGGGTTTCTGCGGGAGCCGCTGCCAGGGCGGTCAGCAGATGGTCGTGGAGGGTGGTGAGCGCGTCTGAGTTCATCGGGCGGTGTCGGTCATTGAGGGGGCGGCATTTTAACCACAATTGCGCACCTTGGGCGGACAACACACAACACTGTGGGAGCGGGCTTGCTCGCGAAGGCGGTGTGTCAGTTACATGGATATCGACTGACACACCGCCTTCGCGAGCAAGCCCGCTCCCACAGGTTATTGGGGGGTAGTTATCACGTTTAATTTAACTTTACGTGAGGATTTGGCGATCTGTCGGCTCCCATACTCGGCTCCAACAAATAACAACAACCGCCGGGAGCCGATCATGTCGCCGATACCTGCTTCATCCCATCCGCGCTGGCTGCGCCTGACCCATTGGCTGAACGCCCTGGCGGTGCTGGTCATGGTCACCAGCGGTTGGCGCATCTACAACGCATCGCCGCTCTACGACTTCAGTTTCCCGAAAGGCATCACGCTGGGCGGCTGGCTCGGCGGGGCGTTGCAATGGCATTTCGCGGCGATGTGGTTTCTTGCGATCAACGGCCTTGTCTACCTGATCATCAACCTCGCCGGCGGTCGCCTCTCTCGACGCTTCTTCCCGGTGTCGCCCAAAGGTGTTCTGCAGGACCTGTGGGCCGCATTGCGCGGGCGGCTGGGACATGCCGACCTGAGTCATTACAACCAGGTGCAACGGCTGGCTTACCTGTTCGTGATGCTCGATATCACGCTGTTGGTGGTCTCCGGGCTGGTGTTGTGGAAGTCCGTCCAGTTTCCGCTGTTGCGTGAATTACTCGGCGGTTACGAAGCAGCGCGGCATGTGCATTTCATCGCGATGGCGCTGTTGGTGGCGTTTGTCGCGGTGCATCTGGTGATGGTCGCGCTCGTTCCCAAAACGCTGCTGGCCATGATTATCGGTCGCAAGGAGCCCGTATGAAAAAGCCCATCGAAGGCCTGGATGAGTCATCCATCCTCAAAGACGCCCGGAAAATCATTGCGCCGCAGATCGAAGACCGCTCGCGCCGCTCGTTCCTGATGCGTGGGCTGACCCTCGGCGGCGTGGCCATGTTGTCGGGCTGCAACCTGACCGACAACGAAAGCGTCGAGACTGCGTTGTCATCCATGTCGCGGTTCAATGATCGGGTGCAGGGCTGGCTGTTCAATCCCAATGCACTGGCACCGACCTATCCGGCGTCGATGATCACTCGGCCGTTCCCCTTCAACGCGTTTTACGGCATCGACGAGGCGCCGACCGTCGAGGAAGAAAGCTATCGGCTGGAAGTCACCGGCCTGGTCGCCGACAAGCGCAGCTGGCGCCTCGAAGAGCTGCGTGCGATGGCGCAGAACGAGCAGATCACCCGGCATATCTGCGTCGAAGGCTGGAGCGCGATCGGGCGCTGGGGCGGCGTGCGGTTCAGCGATTTCCTCAAACGGGTCGGAGCCGACACCGATGCCAAATATGTCGGTTTCAAATGCGCCGACGATTACTACACCAGCATCGACATGGCCACCGCGCTGCACTCGCAGACGTTGCTGGCGCTGACCTATGACGGCGCGGTGCTGCCGCGTGAATACGGCTTCCCGATGAAGCTGCGCATGCCCACCAAGCTCGGCTACAAAAACCCCAAACATATTCAGGCGATTTTCGTCAGCAACACCTACAGCGGCGGCTACTGGGAAGACCAGGGCTACAACTGGTTCGGTGGCAGCTGACGGCACCCGCCAACTTCACAGCGCGGCTCACGCTGCGTTCAATCGCAACCTGTGCTTCAAGGAGTTTCATCATGAAAAAGCTGACCACCGTCGTATTGTCCATGTGCCTCGCCGTAGGCGCCGCCAGCGTGTTTGCCGCCGAGACGACAACCAGTGATGGCATGAGCAAGGACAGCATGAGCAAAGATTCGATGTCCAAGGACGCTATGAAAAAAGACTCGATGATGAAAAAGGATTCCATGTCCAAGGACACGATGAAGAAAGATGCCATGTCCAAGGACGGGATGAAAAAAGACGAGATGTCCAAGGACGCCATGAAAAAGGACAACATGTCGCAGTAAGCCAAAACAGCCCGATCCCCTGTAGGAGCGAGCCTGCTCGCGAAGGCGTCATGTCAGTCAACAGTGATGTTGAATTTTAAGCCGTCTTCGCGAGCAGGCTCGCTCTTACAGGTTTTTGCATTCCAGAAAGGCGCCGATCTGATTTTGCAGGACGCCTGATTTCGTCGACTCCCTGTATCAAAAATGAATTTCCGCCGAGTCCGCTGCTCATACCTGTAGGCAGCGGATTTGAGCCCGCGAATTCATTCGGCAATCAGGGAGTGGCAAAGTCATGTGTCCAGTATCGACGGCGGGCGAGAACCTTCCAGGCGGGTTGATTCTTGTGGTTGAAGATGACCCGCTGATCCTGGAGTTTCTCTGCGAAATTCTTCGGGAGGAGGGTTTCACCGTCGAACCTCAGATCAGTGCGGATGCTGCGGCAGGTTACCTGGACCAGCACGCAGACAAGGTGGGGTTGCTGCTGACGGACATCACCATGCCCGGCAAACTCAACGGTGCCGATCTGGCCAATCAGTTCGGCGACCGCTGGCCGGGCAAGCCGATTATGATCATGTCCGGCTTCGAAACGCCGCAGACTTCCGGCGTGCGGCATGAGGTGTCGTTCATCAAGAAACCCTGGGCGCTGGGGCAATTGCTCGATTGCGTGGAAGGTGCGTTGAAGTCGAAGACGGTTGGCTGAAACAACACGCGGCGGACAAGCCAATGCTACATTGCTCGGCAAAACTCGCCCGGCTCTTGCAAAAGGACGCTCATCCTTGTCAGCTCAACCATCGGTTTTCAACAAGCCTTATCGCGCTTTCCTGTTCGATATGGACGGCACCGTCCTCAATTCCATCGCCGCCGCCGAGCGCATCTGGACCGTCTGGGCCTTGCGCCATGGCGCGGATGTGGAGTCTTTTCTGCCGACCATTCACGGCGTCCGGGCCATCGACACCATCAACCGCCAGGCATTGCCAGGTGTCGATGCCGAGGCTGAAGCAGCGTGGATTACCCAAGCGGAAATCGATGATGTCGAGGGAATTGTCGAGGTGCGCAGGGCGGCGGGCTTCCTGACGTCGCTGCCAGCCAGCCAGTGGGCCATCGTGACCTCTGCGCCCAAAGCGCTCGCGCTTCGCCGGATGGCGGCGGCGGGGATTCCCGAACCTGCGGTGATGGTCACGGCGGAAGACGTCAGCGCCGGCAAACCCGATCCGGCGGGTTATCGGTTGGCGGCCAGGCGGTTAGGTGTCGAAGTGACCGATTGCCTGATCTTCGAAGATGCCACCGTCGGCATTCTCGCTGCGCAAGCTGCAGGGGCAGATCTGTTGATCATTACCTCGACTCACGCTCATCCGATCGAAACGCCGCATGCGACGATGGTCGATTATGACTCGGTCACCGTCCAGGTCGACCCCGACGGCCATCTCCGCCTGCTCACCCCCTGACAACACCGCCCCCCTGTAGGAGCCAGCTTGCTGGCGATGGTGTATCAGTCGACATCAATGTGGCTGACACACCATCGCCAGCAAGCTGGCTCCTACAAGGGCCGCGGCGTTAATAGAGACCGGGAATCAACCGCCAGCTACGGCTGCAATACGCCTCATATTCACTGCCAAACTGCGCCCGCAGCAGCGCCTCTTCCGCGTGGATGCGGGCAATCAGCGGGATCACCGTCAGCGCTGCCAGCAACAGACCAACGCCCGAACGAAACGCCAGCGCCCAACCCACCGCAATCACCAACATCCCCAAATAGCTGGGGTTACGCAAACGGCGATAAATCCCCTCTGTCACGAGGCGATGCCCCGGCTGAATCGCCACCAGTCCGCTGAAGCGCTTGCCCAACACAAACACCGGCCACATGCGCAACGCACCGCCGATGATGAACACCAGCGCCCCGAACCAACGCACGCCTTCACCGCCGAAGGTCCAAAAGTCGATCCGGTCGGTGTAGGCGGGTAGAAAACCGCTCGCTATCCCGATCCCCCCGAAGGCCGGCAGCACCCAGCGATTGGCCCGGTCTTCACGTTCGCCGGAGCTGAGGTTGACCTCGGTGAAC
>NZ_JAHBDB010000083.1:0-9453 GCF_019956105.1 Pseudomonas sp. BF-RE-25 | reverse complement strand
AAGGCGGAGTGTCAGTCAAAATAGTTATCGACTGATACTCCGCCTTCGCGGGCAAGCCTCGCTCCTACAGGGGTAGTGGTGTCAGTTGATTTTTCGCTGCGGCGCCTTGTGCACCATGGTGTAGGCGTAATCCACACCCATGCCATACGCGCCGCTGTGTTCCAGCACCAGTTCCATCACCGCCTCGTAAGTGTCTTTGTGTGCCCAGTCACGCTGGTATTCCAGCAGCACTTGTTGCCAGGTGACCGGCACCGCGCCTGCCTGAATCATCCGCTGCACCGACATGTCGTGAGCTTCTTTGGTGGTGCCGCCAGACGCGTCGGTCACGATGTACACCTCGTAGCCTTCAGCCAGGGCTTCCAGCGCCGGGAAGGTCAGGCAGACTTCAGTCCAGAGCGCGGCAATGATCAGCTTCTTGCGGCCAGTGGCTTTCACCGCGTCAACCAGCGCCTTGTCTTCCCAGGAGTTCATCGAGGTGCGCTCGATCGGCTTTTGATCCGGGTGCACTGCCAGCAACTCCGGCCAGATAAAACCGCTGAAGCTTTCGGTTTCCACCGAGGTGTAGATCGTCGGCACGTTGAAGATCTTGGCGGCCTTGGCCAGGCCGACGGTGTTGTTCTTCAGGGTCTGACGGTCGATCGACTGCACGCCGAAAGCCATTTGCGGCTGGTGGTCAATCAGGATCAGAGCGGAGTTGGTTGGGTTGAGCAGTTCACGAATAGACATGGCGCGTTCCTTTTGATGTCGATAATTCAAATCAGTAATGGGTTAGTCGACGCGGCTTCCAGAGGCTTTGTCGTCGGCTTGGATGTCACTTTAGGGGCTAGCAAGGAAAGGGACAATTACCTAAAATCGAGAATCATTGATTCTAAAATAGGGACAATCATGGATCGCATCGAATGCATGCGCGCGTTCGTCGTCACGGTCGGCGAGAACGGCTTTGCCGCCGCTGCACGGGCAATGGATGTGCCGCGATCAAAAGTCAGCAAACAGATTCAGGCGCTGGAGGAAGCCATCGGCGTGCAACTGCTGCAGCGCACCACGCGCAGCCTGCACCTGACCGAGGCTGGCGCGGAGTATTTCGACGCGGCGCGGGAAGTACTGGCCTCGCTGGACGAGGCCGAACAGCGTGCCCGCAACGGCATAGGCGAGTTACGCGGAGTGCTGCGGGTCAATGCGCCGATGTCCTTCGGGTTGCGCCGGCTGGGGCCGCTGATTCCGCTGTTTCATGAACAACACCCGAACATAGAGCTGCAACTGGTGCTCAGCGATCAGCAGGTTGACCCGGTGCGCGGTGGTTTCGACGTGACCATCCGCATCGCCAGCATGCCGGACTCGACGATGATTGCCCGGCAACTGGCGCCGGCCCCGCGAATCATGGTCGCCTCACCTGCGTATCTCGAACGTGCAGGCACTCCGCAGACGCCGCAGGATCTGCGAGCCCATCAATGTTTGAACTATGGGTATTTGCAAAGTGGCGTGAGTTTGCAGCTATGCAACGGCAAGGAAACCCAACGGGTCAACGTCACGGGCCCGCTGCACGCCAACAATGGCGACTTGCTCGCCCAAGCCGCCGAGGCCGGCATGGGTATCGCGCTGTTGCCCAATTTCATTGTCGAGGATGCGCTGGCGGCTGGCCGGTTGGTGCCGGTGATGTGTGAATGGCAGGCGCCTGCGATCACGATTAACGCGGTCTATCCATCGGCACGCCGGGTGCCGCAGAAGACCCGGACGTTCATCGAGTTTCTGGTGGCGCAACTGGCAGAGAAATAACACAACCCTTGTAGGAGCCGGCTTGCCGGCGATAGCGGTGTGACAGGTAACTGGTATGTCGACTGACACTCCGCCTTCGCCGGCAAGCCGGCTCCTACAGGAGTCAAGTGATTGCCAACGACTTTCGTACACCCAGTCTGCTGATCCACACCGCCATCAAAATCACCGACCCGCCAAAGAACAACCGCCCCAGCTCTTCATGCTGATTCCAGATCAGCAGATTGATCAGCAACCCCACCGGCACATGCAGATTGTTCATCACCGCCAGCGTCCCGCCATTCACCAGGCACGCGCCCTTGTTCCACCAGTACAACCCCAGCGCGGTCGAGACCAGGCCGAGGAACACCAGCACGCCCCATTGCAGCGGTGCTTCGGGCAGGAAGTTCTGTTTGCCGAACAACAGAAACGCCGGCAACGCCACCGCCAGTGCACCGAGATAGAAATAACCGAAGCGCCGGTAATGCGGCAGATCGCTTGGATGACGCGCCACCAGATGCTTATAAAGCACCTGCCCGGCGGCGTAGGTGAAGTTGGCCAGTTGCAGCAGCAGGAACCCCATGAAGAAATCCGGGTTGATCCGGTCGTAGCGAATCACCGCCGCGCCGAGCACCGCCACCAGCGCCGCGACCAGGGCCCATGGATTGAAGCGCCGGTTCAGCGCGTCTTCGATCAGCGTCACATGCAGCGGTGTGAGGATGGTGAACAGCAACACTTCCGGCACCGTCAGCACCCGGAAGCTCAGGTACAGGCAGACGTAAGTCACGCCGAACTGCAACGCACCGATCAGCAGCATGCCGCGCATGAACGCAGGCTCCACCGAGCGCCAGCGCGTCAACGGAATGAATACCAGCCCCGCCAGCAGCACGCGCACCAGCACCGCGAAATAACTGTCGACATGACCGGCCAGGTATTCGCCGATCAGACTGAAGGAAAACGCCTGGATCAGCGTGACAAAAAGTAGATAGCCCATGCTCGCCTCGTTTTGAATGGCGGCGACGATAGCGGGTTTTGCCGACGATCGCGAGAACACACACAGGTCCCTGTAGGAGCCGGCTTGCTGGCGATGGCGTCTGTCCCGCCAATACATACGTTGACTGATCCACCGCTATCGCCAGCAAGCCGGCTCCTACAGAGGTATGCGTGCTTTCCCAAATCGCAGGCAAAAAAAAGCCCGATCTCGCTAAAGCGTTCAATCGGGCTACAGCACTCAGGAGCAACAAGTGCAAAGGGAGGTCGATGCGCGTACAGGCTTGAAGGGTTGCGCCAGGTCACTAGACCATCCAGCGATTATCTGGCGATTAAAGCCTCAGGCCACTTGGGAAAGCTTGGCGTTGGCCTGGTTCAGGCCCTTCTCCTGGAAGTCACCGCCCAGGTTCATGCCTTCAGCGTGGATGAAGGTCACATCGTGGATTCCGATGAAACCCATGACCTGACGCAGGTACGGTTCCTGATGATCCGCGGTGCTACCGGCGTAGATCCCGCCGCGAGCGGTCAGCACGTAAGCGCGTTTGCCGCTGAGCAGGCCTTGCGGGCCGGTGTCGGTGTATTTGAAGGTCACACCGGCTCGCAGCACGTGGTCGAGCCAGGCTTTCAGCGTGCTGGGGATCGCGAAGTTGTACATCGGTGCGGCCATGACCAATACGTCGGCGGCAAGCAATTCATCAGTCAACTGGTTGGAGCGCTCCAGGGAAGCCTGTTCTATGTCATTGCGCTGCTCGGCGGGTTTCATCCAGCCGCCCAGCAGGTTGATGTCCAGGTGCGGCACCGGATTGACAGCCAGGTCACGGACGGTGATCTGGTCGTTCGGGTGAGCGGTTTTCCACTGGCTGATGAAGGTCTGGGTCAGTTGACGCGAAACCGAGTCTTGCTGACGGGCGCTGCTTTCGATGATCAGAACGCGGGACATGGGATGTAGCCTCCATCTGAGAATGCTGTAAGTCGATGGAGTGAAGGTTAAACAGAGTCATATCGATGAAAAAGCGCAAATAACTGCTATAACCCATCAATAAATTCGTTTATAAGCTGAGCATGCTTCATGTGGGAGCGAGCCTGCTCGCGATAGCGGTGGGTCAGGCACTATCTCTCTAGCCTGATACACAGCTATCGCGAGCAGGCTCACTCCTACAAGGGTGTTGGTGTTATTTCGGGGTGCAGGTCAGGTTGATGCGCATCTTGATGATGGTCCGGTTGAACTTGGCAGTGGCATTTTTGTGCTTGCCGGCAGCCACTTCGATATTGCGGGTGCGCGGCGCTTCCGGACCGTTATTGAAAACCACCTTACAGACTGCATCGGTGCTGCCGAAGTTGTTGACCTGAATGGAGGCGATGTCGGTATCCGTGTCATACGCGTTGTAGTCGATGTCCATGCCGTTCAGCTGTTTTTGTACGTCGATCGGGTAGGCAAACGCAGTCAACGGCAACATCGCCAGCACCACACAACAGAATTTTTTCATTCGGCAGTCTCCAATAAGGACCGCCAGCTTAGGACAAGAGGAGCTCAAGATGAAAGCGCCCCGCGTGACCCTTGATCAATGGCGAACGTTACAGGCCGTGGTCGACCACGGCGGTTTCGCCCAGGCCGCCGAAGCGCTGCATCGCTCGCAATCGTCGGTCAGCTACACCGTGGCACGCATGCAGGATCAACTCGGCGTGCCATTGCTGCGTATCGACGGCCGCAAGGCGGTGCTGACCGAGGCCGGCGGCGTCTTGCTGCGTCGCTCGCGGCAACTGGTGAAACAGGCCAGCCAACTGGAAGACCTGGCGCATCACATGGAGCAAGGCTGGGAAGCGGAGGTGCGTTTGGTGGTCGACGCCGCGTACCCGAGCGCCCGCCTCGTCCGCGCCTTGACCGCGTTCATGCCGCAAAGCCGTGGCTGCCGCGTGCGTCTGCGCGAAGAAGTGTTGTCAGGCGTGGAGGAAGTCCTGCTTGAAGGCGTGGCCGATCTGGCGATCACCGGGTTCAGTATTCCCGGCTACCTGGGCGCGGAGTTGAGCGACGTTGAATTCGTCGCTGTCGCCCACCCCGAGCACGCCCTGCATCGATTGAACCGTGAACTGAATTTCCAGGACCTGGAAAGCCAGATGCAAGTGGTGATCCGCGACTCCGGCCGTCAACAGCCACGCGACGTCGGCTGGCTCGGCGCCGAACAGCGCTGGACCGTCGGCAGCCTGGCCACCGCTGCGACGTTTGTCAGCAGCGGCCTGGGGTTTGCGTGGTTGCCACGACACATGATCGAACGCGAACTCAAGGAAGGTACGCTCAAGCTGCTACCGTTGGATCAGGGCGGTAGCCGGAACCCGAGCTTCTACCTGTATTCGAACAAGGAAAAACCCTTGGGCCCGGCGACGCAAATCCTCATCGAACTGCTGCGCACCTTCGACACCGCGCCGCTGGATGCGCCCTTCGCCGCCCCAGAACAAGCCTGACACGGAGTGATCGCATGGCCTATTTCGAACACGAAGGTTGCAACCTGCACTATGAGGAATATGGCCACGGTACGCCGTTGCTGCTGGTTCACGGGCTCGGTTCCAGCACCCTGGACTGGGAAAAACAGATCCCGGCGCTGTCCGCCCGCTACCGAGTGATCGTGCCGGATGTGCGCGGCCACGGTCGTTCCGACAAGCCCCGCGAGCGCTACAGCATCGCCGGGTTCAGCGCCGACCTGGTCGCCCTGATCGAACATCTGAACCTCGGCCCGACACATTATGTGGGACTTTCGATGGGTGGCATGATCGGCTTTCAACTGGCGGTGGATCAGCCCAAACTGCTCAAAAGTCTGTGCATCGTCAACAGCGCGCCCGAGGTCAAACTGCGCAGCCGCGACGACTATTGGCAGTGGTTCAAGCGCTGGAGCCTGATGCGAGCACTCAGCCTGGGCACCATCGGCAAGGCCCTTGGCGGCAAACTGTTCCCCAAGCCGGAACAAGCCGAATTGCGTCAAAAGATGGCCGAGCGCTGGGCAAAAAACGACAAACATGCTTATCTCGCCAGCTTCGACGCGATTGTTGGTTGGGGGGTTCAGGAACGACTTTCCAGGGTGTCCTGTCCAACCCTCATTGTCAGCGCCGACCGGGACTACACGCCGGTAGCGCTGAAAGAGAACTATGTAAAACTGCTGCCCGATGCGCGGCTGGTGGTGATCGCCGATTCGCGTCACGCCACCCCGCTGGATCAACCCGAACGCTTCAACCAAACCCTGCTCGAGTTTCTCACCGCAGTCGACACCACCACACTCAGGATCACTGACCCATGCTGAAAAAAATCGCCCTCGTCGCTGGCACCGTTCTGTTTGCCGCCAACCTGATGGCTGCTACGCCCGCCAAGGCGCCGCACGTTTTGCTGGAAACCACCAACGGCCAGATCGAAATCGAACTGGACCCGGTCAAGGCACCGATCAGTACCAAGAACTTTCTTGAGTACGTCGACAGCGGCTTCTACAACAACACGATTTTCCACCGTGTGATCCCGGGTTTCATGGCCCAGGGCGGCGGTTTCACTGCGCAGATGGCGCAAAAAGACACCAAGGCACCGATCAAGAACGAGGCCAGCAACGGCCTGCATAACGTGCGCGGCACTTTGTCGATGGCGCGCACGTCGAACCCGGATTCGGCCACCAGCCAGTTCTTCATCAACGTCGCCGACAATGCGTTCCTCGACCCGGGTCGCGACGCCGGTTACGCGGTGTTCGCCAAAGTGGTCAAGGGCATGGACGTGGTGGACATCATCGTCAATTCGCAAACCACCACCAAAAGCGGCATGCAGAACGTGCCTATCGACCCGGTGCTGATCAAGTCGGCCAAGCGCATCGACTGAGATCCACAGGCACAGGGATGTTGAGCGGCCGCCGATATTCGGCGCCGCTCATAGCGTTTAAAGGAGAGCCCGCACGCGGGTGGAGAACCGATGCTTTATCGCCGTTTTGAACAATTGATTGACGTATTCCGTGACGCCCCGACGGCGGCTCCGCCCGACCGTGTTCTGCCCTTCTATACCTATTACCTGAAGCAGGTCTGGCCGAGTTTTGCGGCCCTGCTGACCGTCGGCCTGTTCGGCGCACTGATCGAAGTGGCGCTGTTCAGCTACCTGAGCCGCATCATCGACCTGGCCCAAGGCACGCCGAACGCCAATTTCTTCAAGGAACACGGCATCGAACTGGCCTGGATGGCCGTCGTGGCGCTGATCCTGCGCCCGGTGTTCGTGGGCCTGCATGACTTGCTGGTGCACCAGACCCTGAGCCCGAGCATGACCAGCATGATCCGCTGGCAGAACCACAGCTACGTGCTCAAGCAGAGCCTGAATTTCTTCCAGAACGACTTCGCCGGGCGCATCGCCCAACGCATCATGCAGACCGGCAACTCGCTGCGCGATTCCGCCGTGCAGGCGGTGGACGCGCTATGGCATGTGCTGATCTACGCGATCAGTTCGCTGGTGCTGTTCGCCGAAGCCGACTGGCGCCTGATGATCCCGTTGCTGACCTGGATCGCCGCCTACATCGGCGCCCTCTGCTACTTCGTGCCACGGGTGAAAGAACGTTCGGTAGTGTCCTCGGATGCGCGCTCCAAGCTCATGGGCCGAATCGTCGACGGCTATACCAACATCACCACGCTGAAGCTGTTCGCCCACACCAATTTCGAACAGCAATACGCCAAGGAAGCCATCCAGGAACAGACCGTAAAAGCCCAACTGGCTGGCCGCGTGGTCACCAGCATGGACGTGGTCATCACCAGCATGAACGGCTTGCTGATCGTCAGCACCACGGGCCTGGCGCTGTGGCTGTGGACGCAGTCGCTGATCACAGTGGGCGCCATTGCACTGGCCACCGGCCTGGTGATCCGGATCGTCAACATGTCCGGCTGGATCATGTGGGTGGTTACCGGCATTTTCGAAAACATCGGCATGGTTCAGGACGGTTTGCAGACCATTTCGCAACCGGTCAGCGTCACCGATCGTGCGGAGGCCAAACCGCTGACCGTCGCCCGGGGCGAAGTGCGTTTCGAGCACGTGGATTTCCACTACGGCAAGAAGAGCGGGATCATTGGCGACCTAAACCTGACGATCAAACCGGGTGAAAAAATCGGTTTGATCGGTCCGTCCGGCGCCGGTAAATCGACCCTGGTCAACCTGCTGCTGCGCCTCTATGACGTGCAGGGTGGGCGGATCGTGATCGACGGCCAGAACATTGCCGAAGTCGGTCAGGAAAGCCTGCGCGAGCGCATCGGCATGATTACCCAGGACACGTCGCTGCTGCACCGTTCGATCCGCGACAATTTGCTCTATGGCAAACCGGACGCCACCGATGCCGAACTCTGGGAAGCGGTGCACAAGGCCCGGGCCGACGAGTTCATCCCGTTGCTCTCGGACGCCGAGGGACGCACCGGTTTCGATGCGCATGTTGGTGAGCGTGGGGTGAAGCTCTCCGGTGGTCAGCGTCAGCGGATCGCCATCGCCCGCGTGCTGCTCAAGGACGCGCCGATTCTGATCATGGACGAAGCGACTTCGGCGCTGGATTCGGAAGTCGAAGCGGCGATTCAGGAAAGCCTGGAAACCCTGATGCAGGGTAAAACCGTGATTGCCATTGCTCACCGGCTCTCGACCATCGCACGGATGGACCGGCTGGTGGTGCTTGAGAAAGGCAAGATTGCCGAGACGGGGACCCATGCTGAGCTGCTGGCGCATGGCGGGTTGTATGCGCGGTTGTGGCAGCATCAGACTGGGGGGTTTGTTGGGATCGATTGATTGGGGATTGGGGGCATATCCGTTGCTGCGGTAACGGCTTCTATTGGTTTCGCCCTTACGGCGAGTCACTTTGGAAAAGCCCCAAAGTAACCAAAGCGCTCTTGCCCCTTTCGTTCGGTGCCTCGCTAAGGCTCGGCATGCCCTCGCTCCGGTCCTGCTCCGTGGGCACGCCGCCATCGGCCATCCATGGCCGGGGGCGGCTAACCCGGCATCCATGCCGGGTTGCCCACTGCGCAGAACCTCCACTCGGCCTCTCGAGGGGGCGTGTACCTCAAAAGCCAGATCAAAAGCTGAAGGCGAGCTAACGCTCGGCCTGATGAGTGGTGAAGATCAAAAGCGTACGTGCCCCCTGTAGGAGCCGGCTTGCCGGCGAAAATCGTCTGGACAACGCGTTCATTCAGACAGCCCGCGTTATCGTTGGCATCCATCGCCAGCAAGCTGGCTCCTACAATTTTGAATCGTGTGAACCCAATCCCTTGTAGGAGCCGGCTTGCTGGCGATAGCGGTGGGTCAGCGACACATCCATAGCCTGAAAGGACGCCATCGCCAGCAAGCCGGCTCCTACACGGGATTGGTGTACATGTCCGGAATGGGTGAGCGCAGCAGAGAAGGACAACGCGTACCCCCAAAGAGCCAGGTCGGCTTTCAGGCCGCCTCGGCGGCTGTGGCGGTGGTCGCCCCCTCGAGAGGCCGAGCGCAGGTTCTGCGTAGTGGGCAACCCGGCATGGATGCCGGGTTAGCCGCGCACGGCCAAGGATGGCCGATCGCGGCGGGCCCACGGAGCAGGACCGGAGCGAGGGCATGCCGAGCATTAGCGAGGCACCGAACGAAAGGGGCAGGAGCGCTTTGGTTACTTTCGCGCTTTTCGAAAGTGACTCGCTGTAAGAGCGAAACCAATAGCAGCCGTTACCGCAGAAACGGATATGCCCCCACCCAACAAAACC
>NZ_JAHBDB010000082.1:0-10259 GCF_019956105.1 Pseudomonas sp. BF-RE-25 | reverse complement strand
GACTTTATGTCGACTGACCCACCGCATTCGCGAGCAAGCCCGCTCCCACAGGGTTTAGCACTAAGGCTTAAAGCGAACCAAACACCTTCTTCGCCAAACTGGTCGCCGCCGCCGCAGGGTTCTGGCGAATGGTTTCTTCCTGTTTGCCGATCATCTCGAACAAACCGTTCAGGGCCTGCTCGGTCACGTAGCTTTCGATGTTGGCGCTTTTCGCATCCACCACACCCATGGTCGCGGCTTGTCCGGCGAACGAGTTGTACTGCTTGGCCAGGCCAACCTGGTCGGTGGCTTGTTTGACGATCGGCAGGAACTTGGCGCGGATCTGTTCGCGGCTGGTTTTGTTCAGGTATTGCGTGGCGGAGTCATTACCGCCGCTGAGAATGCCCTTGGCATCGTCGACCGTCATCTTCTTCACGGCATCCACGAGGATCGGCTGAGCCTGGACCACGGCCGTTTCCGCTGCTTTGTTCATGCTGGTTTCCAGCTGATCGACCTGATCACCCATGCCGAACTGTTTCATTTTGCTGGCGACCTTGCCCAGTTTGCCCGGCAGTTCGATCTTTACGTCCGGGTTGTTGCTGAAGCCGCCCGGTGTACCGAGTTGTTTCACGGCCAGTTGCGCGCCTTGGGTCAGGGCATCCTTGAGGCCGCCGGTAGCGTCCTTTTGCGACAAGTCACTGAGCGACAGCGCCATGGCACTGGCGGAAATCATCAAACCTGCACACAGGCCGGCAAAGCGAAGGGTAGGGCGGAACATGGCGGCTTCCTTGTTCAAAAAAAGAATTAACGGACGGCGTCGACGCGAATTTTCAATGGCTGTGGGTCGCTGCCATTCAGTTGCACGGCGTGATGTTCGGTGGTGATGAACATCAGCTGGCCATTCACTTCGATTCGCGCGCTGACGGAATAACGATGGCCGGGTTTGACCTGGGCCGGATCGTAACTCAGATGGAACGGCAGTGGCACCTGGCCTTTGACCGGGCCTTTCTGCTCGTCGAGCACCACGGCAGGAGCGTCGGCCAGCGATACGTCCTGCAAGCTGACGCTCAGGGTGGCAGTCGGCGGCAGGGCGATGCGTTGCAGGTAGAAGACTTCGCCATCGAGGCTGGTTTTGGCGGCGGGTTGCATGGACTGGCAGGCTCCGAGCAAAGCGGCGATGGCCAATAGAGAGAGTTTTTTCATCGAATATCTCCAATCTAATGTAGGAGTGAGACCGGCTTGCCGGCGATTGCGGTGTGTCAGTCAGCGATGAGGTGACTGAACCATTTTCGCGAGCATGCTCGCTCCTACAGGGTTTTGCGTTAGTTCTCGGGCTGTGTGGCGACCAGATCCGCCGCATCTTCACTGCGATGCAACGCCACCTGACGGATCGACAAGCGGATCTCCGCCGACAACACCCGTTTCGCCGCGCCTTCGGCCAGTTCGCCGAGCAGTTCGTGATAGCTCAGCTTGCCGGCCTCGTCACGCTTGAGCACGTCGAGGTCGAGCATCGTCTGGATGAAGTGGCGGAACAGGCTCTTGTCGAAAAATTCCGGCGCGTTCAGGCCATGCAGGATCGACAGGCGCTGGGCCATGACCGTGCACAGGTCTTCCAGTTCTTCGGCGCTGATGCTGTTCTGGCCGCTGTTGAGCAGCAGCGAAACCGTCATGTAGAAGCGCTGCAAGGTCTGGGCGATGCTCTTCGACAGCAGCGTCAGCAACACGAAATGCCGCGAGCTTGGTGCCGGACGCAGGTAAACGTCGTTCTCGAAACGCAGCAGGCCTTGCTCGACGAACGCTTCGAGCCATTGATCGATCACGGCATCCAGTTCGTCCAGCGACCAGCGAATGAACAGCTCCGATTGCAGGTACGGATACAGTGCGCGGGTGTAGCGCAGGATCTGCTCGCGGCTCATGCGCGACGCACTCTGGAAGAAACTCGCGAGCAACGCCGGCAACGCGAAAATGTGCAGCACGTTGTTGCGGTAGTAAGTCATCAGGACGGCGTTTTGCTCATCCAGATAGAGGATTTTGCCCAGCGCATCGCTTTGCTCGGACAGCAGGTCCATGTCCTTCACATGCTCGATCAACGCGCGGCCGTCACCTTCCGGCAGCGTGGTGTGCGGCGAGTACGGAACCTTGCGCAGCAGCGCCAGATACAGGTCCAGCACCCGCGCCATGGCGCGATCGTCCAGTGCCAAACGACTGGTGGACAGCAATGCCAACGCCACGAGGTTGACCGGGTTGATCGCTGCCGCTTCGTTCAGGTGCTGCGCCACTTTCTCGCCGAGGCGGTTGGTGGTTTCGTTGAGCCAGGCCGGTTTGAACTGCGGGCCGAGTTCCTGTTGACGCCAGTCTGGCTGTTCGCTGTCGAGGAATTCCGCCAGTTTGATCGGCTCGCCGAAGTTCACCGCCACCTGGCCGAAACGCTGTTTGAGTGCGCCGATGACTTTGAAGATGTCGAAGATTGATTCTTTCTTCTTGCTCGCACCACGCAGTTCGCCGAGGTAAGTCCGGCCTTCCAGCACGCGCTCGTAGCCGATGTACACCGGCACGAACACGATCGGCATGCGCGAGGAGCGCAGGAAGCTGCGCAGGGTGATCGCGAGCATCCCGGTTTTCGGTTGCAACATGCGCCCGGTGCGCGAGCGGCCGCCCTCGACGAAATACTCGACCGGAAAACCTTTGGTGAACAGGGTGTGCAGGTATTCGTTGAACACCGAGGTGTACAGCGGGTTGCCCTTGAAGGTACGGCGCATGAAGAACGCACCGCCACGACGCAGCAGGCCGCCGATCCCCGGCATGTTGAGGTTGATCCCGGCGGCGATGTGCGGCGGGGTCAGGCCGTTGCGAAACAGCAGATAGGACAGCAGCAGGTAGTCAATATGGCTGCGGTGGCACGGCACATAGATCACTTCGTAACCCGGGGCGACCTTTTGCACGCCTTCGATGTTGTTGACCTTGATGCCGTCGTAGATCTTGTTCCAGAACCAGCTCAACACCACTTCCATGAAGCGGATCGCGGTGTAGGTGTAGTCCGAGGCGATCTCGTTGCCGTAGCGCAGGGCTTGGGCCTTGGCTTTCTCCGGGGAGATATTCTCGCGTTCGGCTTCGTCGAGGATCGCTTGCTTGACCAGCGGCTGGTTGAGCAGGCCTTTGACCAGGTTGCGGCGGTGGGAAATGTCCGGGCCGATCACCGCGGCTTTGAGGTTGCGGAAGTGCACTCGCAGAATCCGTTGGGCCATGCGCACGGTGCGCTCGTGGCCCTTGTTGTGCTCGATCAGTTCACGCAGGTGGATCGGCGCGGAGAATTGCACGCGGGTCTTGCGCCCCAGCACGATGATGCTCAGCAAGCGGCGCAGGCGCCCGGTAACTGCCCAGCTATCGGCGAACAGCAGCTTCCACGGACTCGATTCGCTGTCCGGCGATTGGCCCCAGAACACGCTGACCGGAATGATCTGCGCGTCTTCGGCAGCGTTCTGGCTCA
Source organism: Pseudomonas sp. BF-RE-25 (assembly GCF_019956105.1). Classification (NCBI taxonomy): domain Bacteria; kingdom Pseudomonadati; phylum Pseudomonadota; class Gammaproteobacteria; order Pseudomonadales; family Pseudomonadaceae; genus Pseudomonas; species Pseudomonas sp. BF-RE-25. The sequence goes on along the minus strand of NZ_JAHBDB010000082.1, from coordinate 6,793 downwards.
GGGCGCTGACCAGTCGGGTCAGGGTCGGTGGCGCGCCGCGTTTGTCCTGGCGACCGAGCCAGTCGGGCTCCGGTGTCAGGTAAAAGAACGCGGCGGGTTCCAGCAGATTGCCGACAGACACCGGCAGCACCGGGCGCGGCAGGCCCGCCTTGCTGCATTCGGTGTCGACCACGGCGAGGTCGGTCAGCGAAGGGTTTTGCAGGACGTAGAACACCGGACGGCTGCGGTCGAGGTTGAGGGTGAACGACGACTGATTGATCGTCTCCGAGCGAACCCAGAGATAGAGCAGTCGGCGCAGGGTGCCAAACACAAGACGGCGGAACGGGGAACGGGTCATACGGCTTCTGCATGAGTGGAATAAACCGAGCGTTTGCTCGGGCGGTCGATAGTGTGCCGGATTCACTGAAAATCGGCAAAAAAGCGGCAATCAAAGTGCTATTGAGAGATTAAATGTCTGACATATACTCGGCGCACTGTCGCCGTCACCCTCATGGGACCGGTATGCGCAGGCTGACGTTCCCGAGGCTTTCCTGCGAAAAGCCCGATCAATAATAAAAAGGGAGTATGAACAAATGGCAACACGCGAAACCGGCAACGTGAAGTGGTTCAACGACGCCAAGGGCTATGGCTTCATCCAGCGCGAGGACGGGGTGGACGTGTTCGTGCACTACCGCGCGATTCGCGGTGAAGGGCATCGTTCGCTGACTGAAGGCCAGCAGGTCGAGTACGGCGTTGTGACGGGGGAGAAGGGTTTGCAGGCTGAGGATGTGGTGGGGTTGTAAACCCACACTTCAGGACACGTATAACCAATGTGGGAGCGGGCTTGCTCGCGAAGGCGGTGTGTCAGTCGACATCAACGTTGACTGACACACCGCCTTCGCGAGCAAGCCCGCTCCCACATTTGATTTGTGTCGCGGCTTTTAAGCAGTTTTCCAGGTGATCTCTTCTTCGCCATCGGCGCTGATGCGCATCCAGCGATCCGCTGTATCTTCACCTTCTTCCTCGACCCAACTGCCCGGCGCACAACGTACTTCTACGTTCAGCGCGGCAAACGCGGCGCGGGCGCAGGCGATGTCGTCTTCCCACGGGGTCTGGTCGCTTTCCAGGTACAGGCTGTTCCATTTTCCTACCGCTTTCGGCAGCCAGGTCACTGGCACGTTGCCGGCCTTGCACTTGTAGGTCTGACCTTTCTGAACCCAATCGGTGCACGGGCCCAGAGCAGCGCCGAGCCAGACGGATACGGCCTTGTGGTCGACGTCGGCGTCTTTCAGGTAAATCTCGATATCGGGTTGGCGCATGGATGTCCTCACTGCGGGTCTGAAAAATCCATTCGCGGATTTAGCCGGCCTCAAGCTGCTGCTCAAGACCAAAAATTAAGATTGAAGAACAAAGTAATCGTAGCGCATCGAAACAGTGACCTCGAACGGCTCGGTCTGCTCGATGACCGCCGCCCGGCGTTCGGCACTGGCGCGCCAGCCGTGAGGCGTCATGGCCAATAGGTTGGCGCGATCCTGACCACTTGAAAGCGTCAGTTTGAATTCCAGGGTTTCACTGTGTTGCAGCGCCATGCCATCCGGCACCAACGCCAGATGCTTGTCGTCGGTGTATTCACGCACTTCGTCGTACAGCCGCTCGCGCAATTCCATCAGGTGGCCGCTGGTCGGCCCGACTTTCATCAAACCGCCGCCGGGGCTGAGCAGGCGCTTGGCTTCCTCCCAGTCCAGCGGGCTGAAGACGCTGGCGAGAAACTGACAACTGCCGGACGCCAACGGCACCCGCGCCATGCTGGCGATCAACCAGGTCAGCTGCGGGTTGCGTTTGCAGGCGCGTTTGACCGCTTCCCGGGAGATGTCCAGTGCGTAACCGTCAGCGTTCGGCAACGCCTCGGCAATTTGCGCGGTGTAGTAACCCTCGCCACAACCGATGTCAAGCCAGCGCTGCGGCGCGTATTGCGCCGCCAGCTCAGCGAGACGCCTGGCCACCGGCGCGTAATGGCCGGCGTTCAAGAAGTCGCGCCGGGCTTCGACCATCGCCAGGTTATCCCCAGGGTCGCGGCTGTTCTTGTGCTGCACCGGCAACAGGTTCAGGTAACCCTGGCGCGCACGGTCGAAACGATGCCCGGCGGGGCAGGCCACGCCGTTGTCCACCGCGTTCAGCGGTTCGCTGCAGATCGGGCAGGCAAGCATCAGGCGAGCAACTTGATCAGGGTCTGGTAGTAGATTTCGGTCAGCACGTCGAGGTCGGCGGCCAGCACGCGCTCGTTGACCTGGTGGATCGTTGCGTTGACCGGGCCCAGTTCAACCACCTGTGTACCCATGGTCGCGATAAAACGGCCATCGGAGGTGCCACCGCTGGTGGAGGCTTTGGTTTCGCGACCGGTGATGTCCTTGATGCTCGACGCGACGGCGTCCAGCAACGCGCCTGGTTCGGTGAGGAATGGCAGACCGGACAGCGCCCAGTCGATGTGCCAGTCCAGGCCATGCTTGTCGAGGATATCGGCGACGCGCTTCTGCAAGCCTTCAACAGTGGACTCGGTGGAGAAGCGGAAATTGAACACCGCCACCAGATCACCAGGGATCACGTTGGTCGCGCCAGTGCCGGAATTCACATTGGAAATCTGGAAACTGGTCGGCGGGAAGAAATCGTTGCCGTGGTCCCAATGCTCGGCGGCCAGTTCGGCCAGCGCCGGGGCGGCGAGGTGGATCGGGTTCTTGGCGAGGTGCGGATAAGCGACGTGACCTTGCACACCGCGTACGGTCAGCTTGGCGCCGAGGGAACCGCGACGACCATTCTTGACCACGTCACCGACCAGCGTAGTGCTCGACGGTTCGCCGACGATGCACCAGTCCAGACGCTCCTTGCGCGCCGCCAGGCGTTCAACCACCGCTTTGGTGCCGTGGTGCGCCGGGCCTTCTTCATCGCTGGTGATCAGGAACGCGACTTTGCCCTTGTGATCCGGGTAATCGGCGACGAAGCGCTCGGCGGCCACGGTCATGGACGCCAGGCTGCCTTTCATGTCCGCTGCGCCACGACCGCAGAGCATGCCGTGTTCGTCGATCAGCGCGTTGAACGGGTCGATCTGCCAGGCGGTCACCGGGCCGGTCGGGACCACGTCGGTGTGGCCGGCGAAGCACAGCACCGGGCCGTCGTGTTTGCCGTGGGTGGCCCAGAAGTTATCCACATCTTCGATGCGCATTGGCTCAAGCATAAAACCGGCATCGCCCAGGCGCTGCATCATCTGCTTCTGGCAATCGGCGTCGACCGGCGTCACGGACGGACGGCGGATCAGGTCGATGGCGAGTTGAAGGGTCGGCGAAAGGTCGGCGTGGGCCGTCATGGAAAACTCCGGTGCTTTATCTGTAGGAGCGAGGCTTGCCCGCGAAGAACGATAATGAGGTGTATCTGTTACACCGAGTCGCTTCGTTCGCGGGCAAGCCTCGCTCCTACGGGAAATGGGGGGCAAGGCCAGGAAAATGGCGGTTATCTTAAAGCAAAACGGCGGCCATTGGCCGCCGTTTAGTGCATCTGCAAAGATTTAGACTGCCGGTGCCGTTTCGGCCTCGACGGCCGGTTTCGGCAGCGAGGACAGGAACGCCATGATCAGCGCCGCCAGGTACGGCAGCGACTGCACCAGCAACATGATCACCCAGAAGCGCATATCGTTGCTCGGCAGCCCGTTCACCAGGAAGATCCCCAGCGCCGCGCCCCACAACAGCAGCATGATGAACATCTCTTCACGCGCTTCAGAAATCGCCACCCAGAAGCCGTGGTTGTCGGCATTTTTCGGCGTACGGAAGAACGGAATGCTGCTGGTGAAGAAGCCGTACAGCACCGCTTTGGCGATGGTGTGCGACAACGCCAGCCCGGCCAGCGCCGCGCAGAACGCATCCTTGAGGTTCACGCCAACGGCGCGACGGTAGAGGAAGATGATCTTGCCGACCTTGAACACGAACAGCGCCAATGGCGGGATCGCGAAAATCAGCAACGGCGGATCGACCCGCTGCGGCACGATGATCATCGCCGCCGACCACAACAGTGCGCCCACGGTGAAGAAGATGTTCATGCCATCCGCCACCCACGGCAACCAGCCCGCGAGGAAGTGGTAACGCTGGCCACGAGTCAGCTCGGTGTCCTTGCCGCGCAGCAGGCTGGCGGTGTGACGCTTGATGATCTGAATCGCACCGTAGGCCCAGCGGAAACGCTGTTTCTTGAAGTCGATAAAGGTATCGGGCATCAGGCCTTTGCCGTAGCTGGTGTGGTAATACGCCGCCGACAAGCCTTTCTCGAACACGCGCAGACCCAACTCGGCGTCTTCGCAGATGCACCAGTCGGCCCAGCCTAGCTCTTCAAGCACCGAGCGCCGGGTCATGGTCATGGTGCCGTGCTGGATGATCGCGTCACGGTCGTTACGGGTGACCATGCCGATGTGGAAGAAACCTTTGTATTCCGCGTAGCAGAGCTTCTTGAAGGTGCTTTCGTTCTGGTCGCGATAATCCTGCGGCGACTGCACCACGGCGATTTTCGGATCGGCGAAGTGCGGCACCATGTGCTTGAGCCAGTTCGGGTCGACGCAGTAGTCAGAGTCGATCACCGCAATCACTTCGGCATCTTTGGCGGTGTGCGGAATCAGGTAGTTCAGCGCGCCGCCCTTGAAGCCGGCGAGCGGTGCGACGTGGAAGAACTTGAAGCGCGGACCGAGGGTTGCGCAGTAATCGCGCACCGGTTCCCAGACGGCCGGGTCCTTGGTGTTGTTGTCGATGATCAGGACTTCGAAGTCCGGATAGTCGAGGTTGGCCAGGGCGTTGAGGGTCTGTTTGACCATCTCCGGCGGCTCGTTGTAGCACGGCACGTGAATCGACACTTTCGGCCTGTAGTCCGAATCGCCCACCACCGGCAGGAATTCACGCCGACGCTTGTGGGTCCAGACCGCTTCGGCCAGTTCATGGGCCTCTGTCAGCAGTACGATAAAGACCCCGAGTGCGCCGAGTGCGAGGAGAAATCCTACGGTCAGGCTGAACCAGGTGCTGTACTGCTGGCTGTAGTCGTAGCCGATCCACACCAGCACCGAACCGCACAAGAAAGCGATAAAAGTCAGGAAGGTGCGGCCACGTTGACGCAGGGCCGAGCCGTCAATCATCAGCAAGGTCAAGGACAGCAGGGCCAACACCGCCGAGCCGATGGCCAGCACGCGCCATTGCGGGATCGCGACGACCGGGCCTTCGAAGTTGAATTTCTGCTGGCGCGCAGCGTTGAACACGCCCCAATACGCGCCCACCGAACCTTCGTCACTGGCCTTCCACGGCTGGTCGAACGCTTCGATCACGAAGTAGTTGAAACCCTGGCGGTTAAGCTTGTTCACCAGCGTACGCAGGTAGATCGCCTGATCTGCCGGGCTGGCATCGGTGCCGCCACGCATGCGGCCGTTGCTCGGCCAGCCAACCTCCGAGAGCAGCAGCGGTTTTTTCGGGAACATCTTTTTCAGGTCGCGAGCGCGGTCGAGGACGAACTGGCCGGCCTTGTCCACCGGGATGTATTCCCAATAAGGCAGGACGTGCGCGGCAATCAGGTCGACGTGCTTGGCCAGTTCCGGGTGTTCTTCCCAGACGTGCCATTGCTCGGACGTGGTGACCGGCACTTTCACGGCAGCGCGAACGCGATCAAGGAGCACGCTCAGTTCGGCAGCGGTAATTTCCTTACGGAAGATGGCCTCGTTGCCTACGACCACACGAACCACGCTGCGTGAGGAGTTGGCGATTTCGATGGCCCGGGTGATTTCCCGATCGTTGCGTTCCAGGTCCGGGCTGATCCAGATCCCCAGGGTAACCCGCAGGCCGAATTCCTCTGCCAGTTTAGGAATGTCTCCCAGGGTGCCATCGACCGAGTAGGTACGGATGTTGTCCGTCAGCTTGCTCATGATCTCCAGATCGCGACGCATTTGATCGTCGGTCGGGTACTGCTCTTTCTGCGGATACTGGCCTTGCTGGAACGGCGAGTACGAGAAACCGGAGATCTGTTCAGGCCAGTTGGGGGCGGTGACCGGGCGATTGATCAGCGCCCAGAAGCCGGTAAACAAGGCTGCGATGGCGAGCACCACGACCAGGTTGAGTCCAAATTTACGCGATGACATAGCTATTTCGGGTTCCAAAGGCTGTGGAACGAAGGAACGGTTGGCGATCGCCAAGGGGCGCGCATCCTACACCGGCAGTTCACTGAACGTACATCGGACAGGGAATTGCACGACGTTGGGCAATCGGCTTTCACATAAGTTCTTACACTTGTCGCTTGTAGCTTAGATCTTTTGGCGTGTGGCCCTATAATGCGCGCCGGTTTTTGGGGTAATGGTCATGAGCACAGAAGATCCGCGGTTTGCAGGCATCGCCCGTTTGTATGGCATCGAAGGGCTAGAGCGCCTGCGCGCGGCGCACGTGGCGATTGTTGGCGTCGGTGGCGTCGGTTCCTGGGCTGCGGAAGCGGTGGCGCGGTGTGGCGTGGGCGAGATTTCGCTGTTCGACCTCGACGACGTCTGCGTCAGCAATGCCAACCGTCAGTTGCATGCGCTGGACAGCACCGTCGGCAAGCCCAAGGTCGAGGTGATGGCCGAGCGCCTGCGCGGGATCAACCCGGATTGCACGGTGCACGCGGTGGCGGATTTCGTCACCCGCGACACCATGGCCGAATACATCACGCCGAACATCGACTGTGTGATCGACTGCATCGACAGCGTCAACGCCAAGGCTGCGCTGATCGCCTGGTGCAAGCGCCGCAAGATCCAGATCATCACCACGGGCGGGGC
>NZ_JAHBDB010000081.1:0-13941 GCF_019956105.1 Pseudomonas sp. BF-RE-25 | reverse complement strand
TTTCATGGACGCCATCGCCGGCAAGCCGGCTCCTACAGGATTGAGTTGTGTCAGTGCATTCCGGGGGCGGTCAGAGTTACGCGGTGGCTATGCGAGCGGGTTTGACCGCCGTTTTACGCCCCAACATCACCGTCACGATCACCCCGGCAGCAAACAGCCAGGTGATCGGTTCGATGTGTTCACCGAAGAACAACGCCGAAAACGCGATGGTGAAGAAGATCTGCAACAGCTGGATCTGACTGACCCGGGCAATGCCACCCATGGCCAGCCCGGCGTACCAGGCGAAGAAGCCGATGAACTGCGAGAACAGCGAAACATAACCAAAGGCCCACCAGGTCTTGGCCGAAATTTCGCCCTGGTGTTGCAGCGCCAGGTACACCACCGGTCCGATCAACAGCGGCGTCGACAGCACCAGCGCCCAGCAGATCACCTGCCAGCCACCCATCTCCTTGGCCAAGCGTCCCCCTTCGGCATACCCCAGACCGCCTACGGCAATCGCGCCGAGCATCAGCAAATCACCGGCCTGAATGCTCCCGGCACCGCTGATCAGCGCGTAACCCAGCACCAGCGCACTGCCCAGCGCGGCACAGGCCCAGAAGGCTTTCGACGGGCGTTCGTGGGACAACCACGCGGCGTACAGCGCCACGCACAAGGGTTGCAGGCCGTTGACCAGTGCGCCGTGGGACGCGGGCAAGGTCTGCATCGCCCAGGCGGATAAAACCGGGAAGCCAAGGATCACGCCGGCGATCACCAGCGTCAGGCCTTTGACCTGTTTCCAGGTCGGCCATTTTTCCCTGCGCCACAGCAACAACAGCGCCGCCGGAATCGCCGCGAACAACGCACGGCCGAGGCCGTTGAGCAACGGATGGAGTTCCTGCACGACGATCCGTGTGAAGGGCAGGGTCAGGCTGAAAATCACAACGCCGAGCAGGCCGAGGGCCATGCCGGTGTTTTCGCGCGTGGACATGATGGGAACCAGAGTTCAGGGTGGCGGGAAGTGTCTTCATCTAGCCATAAATCCGGTGGCGGCCGCTGTTACAGCTAGGCGCAGAGTTATCCGTACAGTTTGAGGGCCCCATCGAGAGCAGGCTCGCTCCCACATTTGGAATGCGTTCCCCTGTGGGAGCGAGCCTGCTCGCGATGAACGATAACGCGGTCTTCAAGTAGTAGCTGGTTATTACCCGCCCCTCTGGATAACGACTACCTTGAATACTCCTAAGCATTTCCCCAGAGGAGTCCTCCCCATGGCTGCCAAGAAAATCCTGATGCTGGTCGGCGATTACGTCGAAGACTACGAAGTGATGGTGCCGTTCCAGGCATTGTTGATGGTCGGCCACACGGTGCACGCCGTCTGCCCGGACAAATCCGCCGGCCAGACCGTGCGCACGGCGATCCACGACTTCGAAGGCGACCAGACCTACAGCGAAAAGCCCGGCCATCTGTTTGCCTTGAACTTCGATTTTGCCAAGGTCGCTGAAGCCGACTACGACGCGCTGCTGATCCCCGGCGGTCGTGCCCCGGAATACCTGCGCCTGAACGAAAAAGTCCTGGACCTGGTGCGTGCCTTCGACAAGGCCGGCAAACCGATCGCCGCCGTGTGCCACGGTGCGCAATTACTGGCGGCGGCGGGAGTTCTGGAAGGTCGCGAATGCAGCGCCTACCCGGCTTGCGCACCGGAAGTACGCTTGGCCGGCGGTACGTTTATCGATATCCCGGTGACGGAAGGTCACGTTCAAGGCAATCTGGCCACTGCTCCGGCCTGGCCGGCCCACCCGAGCTGGCTCGCCGGTTTCCTCGGGTTGCTGGGCACCAAAATCACGCTGTAACGAGGGACTTTTTCATGTGCGAGCTCTACGTCAAGGCCGACCCGATTCTCTACGAATCGCGCTCCCGCTCGCTGCGCATCTGCGGGGTGGTCACCACTCTGCGGCTGGAGAATCAGTTCTGGGACATCCTCAGCGAAATCGCCGAGGTCGACGGCATGACCACCAACCAGTTGATTGCCAAGCTGTATGAAGAGGTGATGGATTATCGCGGGGAAGTGGTGAATTTTGCTTCGTTCTTGCGGGTGAGTTGTACGCGGTATTTGTCGCAACGGCGGGTGCAGGCGCCGGAGTTGTCGGTGGTGCGTGCAGTGGTGAAATAGCCCGGACCGTGTCGACCCATTCGCGGGCAAGCCTCGCTCCTACAGGGGAACGCGTTCCTGTAGGAGCGAGCGGTGCGACGATTCGACTTGCCCGCGAAGAGGCCGGTTCAGGCGACAAAAATCCATGGCTGGTCTTTACTCTGAAGCGCGAAACCCCTCAATCGCCAAGGAGAAAAATTATGTCTGGATGGTATGAGTTGAGCAAAACCAGCAACGGCCAGTTTCGCTTCGTGCTGAAAGCGGCGAATGCCGAAACCATTCTGAACAGCGAGCACTACACCACTCGCAGCGCCGCCGAAAACGGCATCGCCTCAGTGCAGAAGAACAGCCCGCTGGATGAGCGCTACGAGAAAAAGACTACCAAGGATGGCCATCCGTATTTCAACCTCAAGGCTGCCAACCACGAGATCATCGGCAGCAGCGAGGCCTATTCTTCCGAGGCCGCGCGGGAAAAAGGCATTGCCAGCGTGAAGACCAACGGCCCGACCACCGTGATCAAGGACAAGACCTTGCCGGTGCTCTAACAACACAAAACCCTTGTAGGAGCCGGCTTGCCGGCGATGGTGTGTCAGCTACACAGGTGTCGACTGACACACCATCGCCAGCAAGCTGGCTCCTACAGGGTTTGGTGATCAGCGTAACGCGTTCAACAAGCCTTGAAGCTGACTCAGCCCAGTCTCACCCAACGGAAACACCGGCAACCGTGGATCGCCCACCTCCAGCCCGGTCGCACGCAAACCGGCCTTGATCGTCGCCGGCAGCCCACCCTTCAAAATGAAGTCCAGCAACGGCAACTGGCGATAGAACAGTTCACGCGCCTTGCTCAGATCGTTGGCCAAAACCGCGTCATACAAATCGAGATTGAGCTGCGCAATCAGGTTCGGCGCCGCCGTGCACCAGCCTTTCGCACCCGCTGCAAACGCCTCCAGCGCCAGCGGATTGCAGCCGTTGTAGAACGGCACCTGACCCTCGCCGAGCCGTTGCAATTGGTGCATGCGCTGGATGTCGCCGGTGCTCTCCTTGACCATGGTCACGTTGTCCACGGTGTTGACGATGCGCAGGATCAGGTCGACCGACATGTCCGTGCCGCTGGTGGCCGGGTTGTTGTAGAGCATGATCGGCACGCCGATGCTGTCGCCGATGGCGCGGTAATGGGCGAGGATTTCCGCCTCGCTGAGTTTCCAGTAAGACGTCGGCAAGACCATCACCACGTCGGCGCCATGGGCTTCGGCGAAACGTGCGCGGCGCACCGCTTTGGCGGTGGTCAGGTCGGATACGCTGACGATGGTCGGCACCCGTTTGGCCACGTGCTTGATACTGAACTCGCTGACCTGGTCCCACTCCGCGTCGCTCAGGTAGGCGCCTTCGCCGGTGCTGCCCAGCGGCGCGATCGAGTGGACGCCGTCGTCGATCAGACGGTCGATGGAACGTCCGAGCGCGTCGAGATCAACGCCTTCGCCATTGGCGGTGAACGGGGTGATGGTGTAGCCGATGATGCCGTGAATAGTTGGGGTCGACATGGCGACGCTCCTCTTGAAAATGCGTGGGTTCAGTTCAGGCAATCGGCGTGTTGGCGCAGGTTCTGCCGAGCGTAGTAGTTGAACGCAGCGCCATGGCGCTTGGGTTTCGAGATCCAGTCGTGGGCTTCACGGCCCAGTTCCGGAATGATCGGCTTGATGGTCCCGGCGCTCATCGCCAACAGTTGCAGCTTCGCGGCGCGTTCGATCAGTTGCGCGATCACACAGGCTTCTTCGATGGTCGTGCCGGTGGACAACTGGCCGTGGTGCGACAGCAGGACCGCGCGCTTGTCGCCGAGGGCGCCGGCAATCAGCTCGCCTTCTTCGTTACCGACCGGCACACCCGGCCAGCCTTCGAGAAACGCGCAGTCGTCGTAGAGCGGGCAGAGGTCCATGTGGGAAATCTGCAGCGGCACTTCGAGCATCGACAGCGCCGCGACGTGCGTCGGGTGCGTGTGAATGATGCAGTTCACGTCCGGTCGGGCGCGGTACACCCAACTGTGGAAACGGTTGGCCGGGTTGGGCATGCCGTGGCCTTCAAGCACTTCCAGGTCTTCGTTGACCAGCAGCAGGTTGCTGGCGGTGATTTCGTCGAAACCCAGGCCCAGTTGTTGAGTGTAGTAAGTGCCGGGCTGCGGGCCACGGGCGGTGATCTGCCCGGCCAGGCCAGAGTCGTGGCCGTGCTCGAACAGAATGCGGCACGTCAGGGCCAGCTTTTGCCGGTCGGTCCACGTATTATCTGCCAGGGTATTTTGCATCTGGGTCAGCGCTTGCTTGACCAGTTGCTCTTTGGGTAATGCTAAGGTCTTGGCCATATCGGTGTCCTTTGGGTGGTTCAATGGACGTCGGATTTGCCGTTCACTCGTTGCTCGCAAGGCCTTGGTGAATGCAAATGACACAAATGATGCTATATGACACTTTGTGTCATTGGCAAGGATGAATCGTTGCCTCCTCGATGGATTAATCGTTCTGCATGTCTATCCGTTTGAAATTACTGAGAAAAAAATTGGGCGTGACGCTCGAGGCCCTGGCAGAAAAATCCGGGATGACCAAGAGCTATCTGTCGAAAGTCGAGCGCGGGTTGAATACCCCGTCCATCGCGGCTGCGCTGAAACTGGCCAAGGCGCTGAACGTCAAGGTCGAGGAATTGTTCTCCGAAGACAGCGTCAGCCTCGATAGCTACAGCCTGGTGCGCAGCCATGAGCGTCAGTCGCTGGCGGCCAATGATGAGAGCCCCGGCTATGCGGTGCTGGCGCATCAGGTGAGTGAGCGCAGTCTGCTGCCGTTTATCATTTATCCGCCGTTCGAATTCGCGGACAAAACCTTCAAGGAACACGTGGGGGAGGAGTTTCTGTTTGTCCACGAAGGGCAGGTGGAAGTGGACTTCATGAACGAGCGCGTGCTGCTCGAACGCGGTGATGCGTTGCACTTCAATGCGCAGAAACCGCACCGGATCCGCTCAGTGGGCGAGGTTCAGGCGCAGTTGCTGGTGGTGGTGCATAGCGCTGAAGAGTGAGCTGCATGAATGGGCGTTTTCGCAAACACCGCACACCCCTGTAGGAGCCAGCTTGCTGGCGATAGCGGTGGGTCAATCAACATCTGCATTGACTGACCCACCGCCATCGCCAGCAAGCCGGCTCCTACAAAATCGGTGTTAGACCTCGACGGGAACGGTGAGCTTGGGACTTCCAAGCGCATGCGTCTTCGAATCAAAAAACCGCAGCTCCGATCCGGTCCCCTCAAACACCTTCGCGTAATGCCGCTTCTGATGCTGGATAAACGCCTTGCTGCGCGGATAAATCGAAATCGCCACCACCTTGGGTTTCGCCTGGCGCAGCGCATGAATGATGTGGCTGTCCTGCTCGCCCAGCGCATGCCCGAAGACGCACAACCCCTCGGCATGCCCCAATAACTGGTCATAGCAAAACGACAGATAATCCGAGCTGCGGATGGTCTTGAGCTTGTCTGCACTCGGCCCTTCGTTCACAAACAGCGGCACGTCATCCAGCGTCTTGATCGTGTTGTTGATCGCAAAGCTGCCCAGCAGCGTGCCTTCGGTCGACATCAGTTTGCGCGCCGTGCCGTCCTGATTACGCACCAGATGCAAACCGCCGTGCAGGTACAGCAGACGGGTTTTATTGGTCGCCGTGGCGCTCAAATCAAACCCTGGCTCGGCACCCTGGAACAGGTCGGTGATCGCATCCGGCTGGTGCTGGATCGCCCAGTAGTTGAGCAAGTCGTAATTGGTGGTGAACACCGTCCGGTAACGGCCCAGTTCCTGATTGATCGTCGCCAGCGTCGAAGGCACCACCAGTCGCCACGGGATGTGCACCGCGTGCACGGTGTTGATCAGCGCTTCCTTGATCGCGTAGTAGCGATTGCGCGGTGCGGCGGAGCTGACGGCCAGGGCCTTGTTCACCCGGCTGGTGGTTTTCAGCGCACCCAGCACCTGCTCGAAACTGCGCGTTTGCATCGCGTCGAACACGCTGAGTTCGGACTGGCTCAGGGGTTTTTCTTCGACGGTGCGGGCGTTTTCGAACAGCGAGTCGTAGCCGAAATCGTCCCAGACCGCGCGGCTGGCGCCGTTGCCCACCAGCAGGCCGCTGATCGAGGCGGTGGCGCGCAGGGCGTTCCAGTCTTCAAGTTGGGCATCGACATCCTGGAAATCGGTCATTGCGGTCGTCGTCTCAAAAAGCAAAAGGTCGGATGGGCGGCGACTTTATCACGACCCGGACTTGAGCCAGATCAAGTTAACGCCGCGCCGATGGGTCGATCCTGTGGGTATCCGCCGGATCGAACCGCCGATACGGCCCAGACCTGGAGATTCGCCATGAGCAGCACGTTTTTCATCCCCGCCGTGAACATCATGGGTATTGGTTGCCTCGACGAGGCCATGGACGCCATCGGCAAGTACGGTTTTAAAAAGGCGCTGATCGTCACCGACGCCGGGCTGGCCAAGGCGGGCGTGGCTGCGATGATCGCCGAGAGGCTGGCAATGAAAGACATCGACTCGGTCATCTTCGACGGCGCCAAGCCCAACCCGAGCATCGCCAACGTCGAGAGCGGGCTGGGCCTGCTCAAGGAAAGTCGCTGTGATTTTGTGGTGTCGCTGGGCGGTGGTTCGCCCCACGACTGCGCCAAAGGCATCGCGTTGTGTGCGACCAATGGCGGGCAGATTCGCGATTACGAAGGCGTCGATCAATCCGAGAAGCCGCAACTGCCGTTGATCGCCATCAACACCACCGCCGGCACCGCCAGCGAGATGACGCGATTCTGCATCATCACTGACGAAACCCGTCACGTGAAAATGGCCATCGTCGACCGCAACGTCACGCCGCTGCTATCGGTCAACGACCCGGCGCTGATGGTCGCCATGCCCAAAAGCCTGACCGCCGCCACCGGCATGGACGCGCTGACCCACGCCATCGAAGCCTACGTGTCCACCGCTGCCAACCCGATCACCGATGCCTGCGCGCTGAAGGCGATGACGCTGATCAGCAGCAACCTGCGCCTGGCCGTGCGCGATGGCAGCGACCTGGCCGCGCGGGAAAACATGGCTTACGCACAGTTCCTCGCAGGCATGGCGTTCAACAATGCGTCCCTTGGCTACGTGCATGCGATGGCCCACCAGTTGGGTGGTTTCTACGACTTGCCCCATGGTGTCTGTAACGCCGTGCTGTTGCCGCATGTGCAAAGTTTCAACGCGCTGGTGTGCGCCGAACGCCTGACCGACGTGGCCCACGCAATGGGCGCCGATATTCGCGGCTTCAGCCCGGAAGAGGGCGCGCAGGCAGCCATCACGGCGATCCGCAGCCTGGCCAGGGATGTGGAAATCCCCGCCGGATTGCGTGAACTCGGTGCCCGCCTCAACGACATCCCGACGCTCGCCAGCAACGCCTTGAAAGACGCGTGCGGCGTGACCAACCCACGTGCAGCGGATCAGCGGCAGATCGAGGAGATTTTCCGCAGCGCGTTCTAAGCGGTTTTACGGCCGGGCGCGATGATCACGCAGAGCATCGCGCCCAGGGCCAGCAACGTGCATAACAGTGACAACGGCCATGCCTGCTGACTGGCGATCAGGCTCGCGATACCACCGATGACGGCAGCCATCAGTTGATGGATGAACCCGCTCAACGCCATCGCATACGCACCGCCGACCGGCGAACCGTCGTTGGCCAGCGCCAGGCTGATCGGGTAATTCAACGACTGGCCGAACACCGCTACGCAGTAGGGCAACCAGAACAACAGCGCAATCGAAGTGCCGGCGATGCTCCCCAGCAACATTACCGCACTGCCGGCCAGCACCAGCCCCACCCCCGCCGTCATCATCCGACGCTGACCGGTGCGCAGCACCAGACCGTTGACCGCCAATGCCCCGAGAAAATACCCCGCGCTAATGGGCCAGCCCAACAGCCCGTATTCCACGGCCGACCAGTTGAACGGTCCTTGCAGAATCAGTGGCGCCGCGGTGTTGAAGGCGATGATCACCCCATAACCCAACCCACCGGTGAGCGCCGGCAGCAGAAAGGCCCTATCACGCAGAATGCGCCAATAGCTCGGCCACGCGGACGACTGAACAGTGTCCTCCACCCGCACCGGGAACGTGACCCGTGCCACGACCATCGCCAGCAACAGACTCACACTGCCCAGCAGGTAGAAAATCGCCGGCCAGCCCAACGCGACCTGGATGACCGACCCCAGATACTGGCCGATCCCCAGCGCCACCACGAAAGAAATCGAAAGCCAGGACAGGGCTTTGGCCAACAGGTCACCACGAAAACTGTCACGGATCAACACCCGGGCCATGACCGAAATTCCGCTGGCGCCGATGCCCTGAACCAGTCTGAAAAAGAGAAAGGATTCCAGCGTCTGGCCCAAGGGCAGCGCAAGGTTGCCCACCCCATAAATACCAAGCGCCGCCAGCAGCACCGGTTTTCGGCCGATGCGCTGACCAAGGCTGCCCCAGAACAGCATCGGCAGCGCCATGCCGATCAGATACACGGCCAGTCCCCACGAAACCTGCGAGGCGTCGGCAGACAGATACCGAGCCATCTCCGGCAGCGCCGGCAGGTAAATGCTCATGCCTAACTGCGCGAGAAAAACCGTGCTGCAGGTGACGAGGAGGGTGGTGCTGCTCTTCATGGAAAGCCTTGGGTGATGTTTTCAGTCGGGCGTTTTGATTGCGGCAAGACTATACCGAGGTGACCGGTCGCGGACGAATCGTCCATGGTTTTGTGTTGCCTGACCTCAATGGCGATATCCTCCCGACTCCGCCACCCCCAAAACCATCGAGCCCTCCATGCTGCAAAAAAGCCTGATCCGCCGTCTCGATCTGATGACCCTTCAACTGTTCGTCGCCGTCCACGAAGAAGGCACGCTGACCCGTGCCGCTGCGCGCGAAGCGATTGCGGTGTCGGCGGCGAGCAAGCGGTTGATGGAGTTGGAGGAGGCGCTGGGCATCAGTCTGTTTGTGCGTCAGGCCAAAGGCATGACCCTGACACCGGCCGGCGAAACCCTGTTGCACCACGCTCGGCAGATGTTGTTCAACGTCGAGAAAATGGGCCTGGAGTTGGGTGAGCACAGCCACGGTATTCGCGGCTATGTGCGGATGCTCGCCAACCTGTCGGCGATCATTCAATTCCTGCCGGAAGACCTGAGGGACTTTTCCGAACGTCATCCGCAGGTCAAGAGCGACCTCGAAGAACGCCCCAGCAGCGGGGTGATTCAAGGGGTGCTGGATGGCGTGGCGGACCTCGGGATCTGTTCCAGCGACAGTGATGTGAAAGGTCTGCACAGCGTGCTGTATCGCCAGGACAAACTGGTGGTGTTGATGTTGCCGGATCATCCCTTGGCCAGCCGTTCCAGCCTGGCGTTCGCCGATACGCTGGACAGCGATTACGTCGGCCTGCACGCCGCCAGTTCCATCAACATGCGCACCCACGCAGCCGCGCGTCAGGCGGGCAAAGTGCTGCGGCTTCGGATTCATGTGCCGGGGTTCGATGCGATGTGCCGGATGGTCCAGGCCAACATGGGCATCGGGATTTTGCCGCAGAAGGCTTATGAACTGTTTGGGCGGGCGTTGGGTTTGCATGCGGTGCCGTTGACGGATGACTGGTCGGATCGGGCGTTGATCATCGTCGTGCGCGATGAAGCGGCGTTGTCGCCGGTGAGCCGGATGTTGTTTGAGCAGTTGCGCGGGCAGGGTTGAGATTATTGTTGGCAGGTCCGGCGCCTTCGCGGGCAAGCCTCGCTCCTACAGGGATCTCGCAAACCTGTAGGAGCGAGGCTTGCCCGCGAAGACTGACCTGAGGTCGCGGCAATTCCTCTACCGACCGTTCGCGTTTGGCGAACGCCCGTTGCCAACTGAAGGTTGGATTCCATTCCCCTCGCTCCTCTAGCCTTGGCGCATATTCCAAGAATAAGAGGTACCCCGCGATGACTGCCCCCCTGAGCGCAATCAAAGTGATCGAAATCGGCACGCTGATCGCCGCGCCGTTCGCCGCCCGCATGCTCGCCGAGTTCGGCGCCGAAGTGATCAAGATCGAAGCCATGGGCCAGGGCGACCCGCTGCGCAAATGGCGCAAGCTGCACGAGGGCACCTCGCTGTGGTGGTACCTGCAATCGCGTAACAAGAAGTCCCTGGCGCTGAATCTGAAATCCCCCGAAGGCATCGAACTGGTCAAGCAACTGGCGACCAGCGCCGACGTGCTGATCGAAAACCTGCGCCCCGGCGCCCTGGAAAAACTCGGCCTGGGCTGGGACGTGCTGCACGCGCTCAATCCCAACCTGACGCTGGTACGCATTTCCGGTTACGGCCAGACCGGCCCCTACCGCGACCGCCCGGGTTTCGGCGCCATCGGCGAGGCCATGGGCGGCATTCGCTACACCACCGGCACCCCCGGTTCGCCACCGGCGAGGGTGGGTGTCAGCCTCGGTGATTCCCTGGCGTCTTTGCACGCGGTGATCGGTGCGTTGATGTCGCTGCTGCGGGTCAAGACCGGGCAGGGCGGCGGGCAAGTGGTCGATGTGTCGCTGGCCGAAAGCGTGTTCAATGTCATGGAAAGCCTGGTGCCGGAATACGACATGCTCGGTCATGTCCGTGAACGCAGCGGCGGTGCCTTGCCGGGCATCGCGCCGTCCAACACCTACCTGACGGCCGATGGCGCCTACGTGGTGATCGCCGGTAACAGCGACCCGATCTACAAACGATTGATGGAAGTGATCGGTCGCCGCGATCTGGCCGAAGCGCCAGAGTTTGCCCACAACGATGGCCGCGCCTTGAAAAGCAATGTGCTCGACGCCGCCATCACCCACTGGACCAGCAGCCTGCCCATCGATGACGTGCTGGCGGCCCTGGAGGCCGCTGAAGTACCGGCTGGGCGCATCTATTCCGTGGCCGACATCGTCGCCGACCCGCACTATCAGGCGCGGGACATGTTGCTCAGCGCCGACCTGCCCGGCGGCGCGAAAGTGAAGATGCCGGGCATCGTGCCCAAACTTTCCGAAACCCCCGGCGGCGTGAACTGGTCGGGGCCGGGCCTGGGCCAGCACACCGACGGGATTCTCGCGGGGCTGGGCCTGACGGATGCGGACATCGAACGCCTGAAAACTGAAGGGGTGGTGCAATGATCACTGATTTTTCCGAGAGCCTGATCGTTCAGGAAGTCTCCCCGCGCGACGGCTTGCAGATAGAGCCGACCTGGGTGGAAACGGTCGACAAAATCGCGCTGATCGATCAGCTGTCACTGGCTGGATTCAGCCGCATCGAAGCCGGCTCGTTCGTGTCGCCCAAGGCCATCCCCGCACTGCGCGATGGTGAGCTGGTGTTCAAGGGCATCATCCGCCAACCGGGGGTGATCTATGTCGCGTTGATCCCCAACCTCAAGGGCGCGCAACGGGCATTGGCGTGTCGCGCCGATGAGCTGAACCTGGTGATGTCCGCCAGCCAGACCCACAACCTGGCCAACATGCGCATGCGTTGCGAAGCTTCATTGGCCGCGTTCGGCGAGATCGTGCAATACGTGGGCGATACCCCTGTGCGACTGAATGGCAGCATCGCTACCACTTTCGGTTGCCCGTTCGAGGGCAAGATTGATGAGGACCGCGTGCTGCAAATCGTCGATGAATATCAGGAGCTCGGGATTCAGGGCATCACCTTGGCCGACACCACTGGCATGGCCAATCCACGGCAGGTGGATCGGCTGGTGCGGCGGGTGTTGCAGCGGGTTTCGCCAGCGGATCTGACCCTGCATTTCCACAACACCCGCGGCCTCGGTTTGTGCAATGTGCTGGCGGCTTACGAGGCGGGTGCCCGACGCTTCGACGCGGCCCTCGGCGGGCTCGGTGGTTGCCCGTTTGCACCCGGTGCCTCGGGCAATATCTGCACCGAAGACCTGGTCAACCTGTGCGATGAAATCGGCATTCATACCGGCATCGATCTGCCATTGTTGCTGAATCTGTCGCGAGGATTACCCGCGCTGCTCGGCCACGAAGTCCCCGGACAACTGGCCAAGGCCGGCCGCAATTGCGACCTGCACCCGGTGCCTTCCTGACTCACCCAACACCCCTGTAGGAGCGAGGCTTGCCCGCGAAGGCGGCCTGTCATTCAACATTTCTAACGACTGACACACCGCCTTCGCGGGCAAGCCTCGCTCCTACAGAACGAACCACAACAAACCAGACAACAAAAACAATCGGACACCCACGGGAAGTCCGCCTGGAGAAACAGCATGAGCCTTAACGTACTGGAGGCGGGCGCGAGCCCGTCCGTTAGCCACGACGAAGAAAAAGCCCTGGTCAGCAAAGTCGCCTGGCGCCTGATGCCGCTGATCATGGTCTGCTACCTGTTCGCCTTTTTCGACCGTATCAACATCAGCTTCGCCAAGTTCCAGTTGCAGGCCGACCTGAGCCTGAGCGACACCGCGTACGGCCTCGGCGCCGGGCTGTTCGTGGTCGGTTACGTGATCTTCGAAGTGCCGAGCAACATGATGCTGTACAAGGTCGGCGCCCGACGCTGGATCGCCCGAATCATGATGTCCTGGGGCCTTGCGACGGCGGCGATGGTCTTCGTCAACAGCGAATGGCAGTTCTACGCGCTGCGCTTCGTGATCGGCGCGATGGAAGCGGGTTTTGCGCCGGGCGTACTGTATTACCTGACGCTGTGGTTCCCGCAGCATTATCGTGGGCGCATCACCTCGATGCTGTTCCTGTCATCAGCATTTGCCGGGCTGGTCGGCGCACCGTTCTCCGGGCTGGTGCTGCAACACCTCGATGGTTTCCTGGACATGCGCGGCTGGCATTGGCTGTTTCTGCTCGGCGGCGTGCCCTGCATTGGCCTCGGTTTGCTGGTGCTGACCTTGCTCAAGGACCGCATCGAAGACGCTCATTGGCTGACACCGTCGGAGAAGACGTTGCTGGCCAGCCGCATCGCCCACCACGAACCGCACAAGAGCGGTGGCTCGCTGCTCGCCGCGCTGCGGATTCCCGGTTTTCTCACGCTCGGCCTGATCTACTTCCTGATTCAGGTGGCGTCCTACGGCTTGAACTTCTGGGCACCGCAACTGATCCGCAGTGCAGGCACCGAGAGCCCGGTGATGATCGGTTTGCTGACGGCGATTCCGTACATCTGCGGCGCTGTCAGCATGGTGGTGATCGGGCGGTTGTCCGACTCGACCGGCGAGCGGCGCAAGTTTGTCGCCGGGCTGGTGGCGGTGGGCGCGCTGGGGTTCTTCTGTGCCGGGATCTTCGCTAACCACACGACTTTCCTGATCGTCGCGCTGGGCTTGCTCGGCGCCGGGATCATCGCCTCGATTCCGAGCTTCTGGACCCTGCCACCGAAACTGCTGGCCGGTGCCGGCGCAGGGGCTGCGGGCGGGATCGCGGTGATCAACACCCTCGGCCAGTTCGGCGGCATCGTCAGCCCGGTCATGGTCGGGCGAATCAAAGACCTGACCGGCAGCACCACACCGGCGCTGTACGTCATCGGCGTCTGCGCGCTGATCGCGGTTGCGCTGTTGTTGTGGGGGTTGCCGCAAAAACTGCGCACACTCGACAAATTTTAGGGAAGTACACAACCCTGTAGGAGCCGGCTTGCTGGCGATGAGTCCCTCGAAAACTGCATCGCAATCCCAAACCGCAATCGCTGGCAAGCCAGCTCCTACAGGACCGCGGCGTTCAGGAGTTAACGATCGCTCCCAAAGTACGCACAACCCTGTAGGAGCCGGCTTGCCGGCGATGAGTCCCTCGAAAACCGCATTGCAATCCCAGACCGCAATCGCC
>NZ_JAHBDB010000080.1:0-15981 GCF_019956105.1 Pseudomonas sp. BF-RE-25 | reverse complement strand
CGGCAGCGTCAGAGGTGTATAAGAGACAGGTGTCAGAAACATTAATGTCGGCTGACACTCCGCCATCGCCAGCAAGCCGGCTCCTACAGGGGGGGGCCGTATTACTGCGGCACGTTGAGGTTCAACGTCGGCGTTTCATCGAAGAAATTCCACGGCTTCAACAGCACATGCACCCACTCGGTCGGCATGATCGGCCATTCCTCCGCTCGGGCGATGTGCGTGGTGCCGGTGGTCAGCCAGACCACGTCATCGCTGTTTTCGATGGACTGGTTGTCGTGGGTGAACTGCCCAAGCCCCGCATCCTTGTCCGAGCGGTTCGGGTACTTGCCTTCCGGGTACTTTTCTTCCGGGTTGTAGCGCGTCACCCACAGCTGTTTGTCCATGAAGCTAAGGCGGTGATAGAGCCATTCGTCCTTGCCGAAATTGGCACCCTTGGCCACCGGGTGCGTGCCGCCGGCGTACGGAATCAGCTGATAGGAAACCGGGTTGCCGACTTTGTTTTCCTTGCTGGTATTGGTCAGCAGGCGAACAGTCGACGGGTCGAATTTCTGCGCGGCTTGCTGCTCGGTGCCGACGACTTTGGTTTCGGTCTGCATTGTGCTGGTGCGCGGCCCGCCACGGTCGTTCGGGGCAACCACCGGATTCACTTCCACCAGCGAGTTGTTCTCACCGTCCACGTCCATGTCCAGGCGGAAGTTGTAGATGTGCTGGTGCGTGGTGCCGACGATGTTGTGGTCCAGCAGCGTGCCGTAGCGCGTGTCTTCCTTGGCGGTGGCTTCGTGCATGGTTTTCGATTTCACGCCCTTGACCGCTTCGATACCGGTGGCGCCGGCGTCGATGCCAATGGTGCCGTTTTGCTGGAAGACCCAGTCGAAAATGTAGTCATAGTTGCCGACGGTGCTGATCCAGCGCACCACCAGTTCGCGACGCTCGGTACTGAGGTTGGGCTGGCCCATTTCCTGGTGTTTGTATTCCGGGCCGGCGTAGCGCTCGAACACCGCCATGGCGCGGGGAATCGAAGTCGGGGCGCCGGTATAGTCGGCAATGGTCGCGTCCAGCAGCACGGCGTTTTCCGGAGCATCTTTACCGCGCGCAATCGGCGAGGTCAGCGTGCCCATGCCGTAATCGCCCGAGTCGAGATAAGCCTTGAAGTACCAGCCGCCATCCGGATCGCCATAAGGCACGATCATGCCGCCCAGCGAGCCTTCGTACATGACTTTGCGTTTCTTGCCCTTGTCGTCATAAGTGACGGTGGACAGGATCGGGCCGACCCGCGAGTCGAGGCGAACGTGGAAGTCCCAGTTCTGCCAGTGAATGCTGTTGCCGGTGATGGTGTAGTTTTTGCCTTCGGGCTCGATGATTTCCAGCGGCTTGACCGACGTGCCCTTACGCCCGCGTCCGTCGTACGGCGTCGATTTCATCGGCACCGGAATGACCGCGTCGTCTTCGATCTTGATCAGTTTCTTCTGCTCCAGATCGACAATCGCCACCAGCCCCTCGATCGGGTGCGCCCAGTAGTTGCCGTCACCGGTATTCAGATAGCTGACGATTTTCAATAGACGCTTGTCCTGCGCCAGGCCGTCCTTGCCGTCGAAGTAACCGACCGTCAACGGCGTGGCCACCACCTTCTTCACATCGCTGATACCGCGTTTGGTCAGCGCCTGCGCATACTCTGGGCTCGCTTCAATCGCCGATTGCACCGTCGCGAAGTCATCCAGCAGGACCATGCCGTGGGCACCTTCGATCGGCTTCCACGATTTGAGCGTCTTGCTGTCGAGATCGACCAGGCCTTCAACCACGTGCTTGCCGTCGAGCACCACAATGTTGGCCTGGCGCGGTTGGGCGACGTTTTGCCCGCTGTAGACGAAATTCCACACCTGATCCTTCGGCGGCTCGTTGACCGAGACTTCCGTGAAGCGGAAACCGGGTTTGTAGTGCTCCGATTGCTTGATGATCTCGACAGCGGTCTTGATCTCGTCCGCGCTCAGCGGGTTGAGCGGGTTAGGACGCGTCTCGACGACAAAGGTCTTGTCCAGGCCGGACTGGAACACCTGATTGATGAAGTCCTTGGACATGAAGGCGGTCTTGCCCTTGAACACCACCGGCACGCTCAGCTCCATCCGTTTGCCGTTGAGCATGGCGACCTTGCTGCCCGGTTTGACCTTGAGATAAACGCCGTCCTTGGCAATCACGAACAGGTCGGCGTAGTCGTCCCATTTCACCGTGGCCCCAAACTCCTCAAGGCCCGCTTGCAGCGGCACCATCTCGGCGTGCCCGCCATGGGCCTGAGCGGTGCCCGCCCAGTAAGGCAGGCCAAACGTGCCAAGGCTGATGGCCAGCGCGAGGCGGGCGAGGGGTTTTCTTTTCAGTGAGGCAAAGGAGGTGAACATGTCTGAATTCCTGGACGAACGCCGGTGACTGGCATGACTGCACTTTGCTACAGCTCGTGGATAGCTTCTTTTGGATGCCTGCCAGAATCCTTTGGCTGTGTGCCTAAATCAACTTTTCTCGTTGACGCGTGGTGGCGAGTCGGGTGTCTGGAATCCATTGCTTCCGGTTAATAGGAAGCATTACTATTCACGCCCCGTCATCACAGCACACCGCAATGACCCCCAAGTTGCCCCGCAGACACGGCTTTTTCGAGCATTACGAAGAGTTGGTTGGCACCTGGACCCGTCGCCTGAGAAATCGTCAGCAGGCCGAGGATCTGGCCCACGACACTTTCGTGCGGGTGCTTGAGTCCGATTCGGCGGCGGTGCAGCAGCCCCGGGCGTATTTGCACCAGACTGCGCGCAACATCGCGGTGGATGGTTATCGGCGTGAGGATCGGCGGGGCGCCATGGAGTCGGAGGCGGTTGATCACAGTGTGTCGTCGTCCGGCGACCCGGAGCATTTCATGCATGCGATCCAGTTGGCTGATTCCATTGAACGGGCGCTCACCGAGTTGCCGGTCAACTGTCGCAAGGTTTTTGTTTGGCAGAAGATCGAAGGGCTGACCCAGGCTGAAATCGCCGAACGCCTGGGACTGTCCAAGAACATGGTGGAAAAGTATATGATCCGCACCCTGCGGCATCTGCGCGACCGCCTTGACGGTTTGCAACCATGATCGGCCGTGCACTCTCTTCCCCAGCCAAACAGGAACTTCCATGATGGATACTCGTGATTGCGCGTGCGGGCAAACGACGGTTCGCGATGAGGCGGCGCAGTGGTTTGTGCGTTTGCAGGAGCCGGCCATTGACGTCGAAGAGCGCCAGCGTTTCGAGCACTGGCTGAACGAGCACCCTCAGCACCGCGACGAATTTCAGTTGCTTCAGGGCCTGTGGACAGCCGCCGACCTGGTGCCGCGTGCACGACTGCAAGCCTTGTGCGAAACCCCGTCGGCGCGCAGCAAACGTCGGCCGCTGGTGCGTTATGCGGTGGCGGCCAGTGTGGTGGCCGTGGCGCTGGGCCTGGGCCTGTTCAGCGGTTTGAATCAACCGGCGCCATACACCGCCGAGTATTCGACAGCGTTGGGCGAGCGTCGCCAGGTGGCGTTGCCGGACGGTTCGGTGATCGACCTGAACAGCCGCAGCCGTCTTCAGGTGCGCTTTGAAAAAGGCCAGCGCGGCATCGAGTTGACGCAAGGCGAGGCAATGTTCAGCGTCGCCCACGACAACGATCGGCCATTTGTGGTCGAAGCGGGCAGCGGCAAGGTCACGGTTACCGGCACGCGCTTCGATGTGCGTCGCGGCGTCAGTGACACCCGGGTCGTGGTGGAGCAGGGCACGGTCAGGGTTCAGGGGCACGGCGCGGCGGACAATGAGTTCGTCAACCTTACCGCTGGCCTGGGAACGCGCATTGATGCCCAGGGCAAAGTGGCCGCGGCCTATGCGGTCAACCCTGCGGAACTGACGGCCTGGCGCAACGGCAAACTGGTGTTCAACAACGCCAGCCTGGCCGAAGTGGCCGAGGAAGTGTCGCGTTATCGGGCCAAGCCACTCACCGTCGGCAACGACACAGTGGGCAATCTGCGCCTGACCAGCGTGTTCAAATCCGACAACACCGACGCGCTGCTCAAGGCCTTGCCGACCATCTTGCCGGTGGCGGTGCGCACCCTCGATGACGGCAGTCAGGAAATAATTTCAAAATAGATTCAGGTTTTTTTCGAGTTGATCGTCTTCCTGTCCAACTGCAACTGGTTTGCATTAACAGGCGCACACTCTTGCGATCCACAGGACTACGTTCGACGTGAAAAAAACCACCGCTAAAAACAACAACTCCCTTTGGTTGCCGCTGGCCCTTGCGCTGGCGGTCAACGCTGCGCTGCCCCAGGCCTTTGCCGCCGATGCCATTCACATCCCGGCGCAACCCTTGGGCCAGGCGCTGAGCGAGC
Organism: Pseudomonas sp. BF-RE-25; assembly: GCF_019956105.1. NCBI lineage: Bacteria > Pseudomonadati > Pseudomonadota > Gammaproteobacteria > Pseudomonadales > Pseudomonadaceae > Pseudomonas > Pseudomonas sp. BF-RE-25. Next base: position 11,609 of record NZ_JAHBDB010000080.1, on the reverse strand, counting down.
TCGGCCAGCAAACCTCGTTGCAGGTTTTTTTCAGTCCTGAACTGGTCGCCGGCAAACAGGCCCCGGCGGTGGATGGCAACCTTTCGCCGGAGCAGGCCTTGCGCCAATTGCTGCAGGGCAGCGGTCTCGAGTATCAGATCGACGAAGGTTCGGTGACCCTGACGCCGGCTCCATCGCCGACTTCCGCTGCCAATGGCCCGCTGGAACTGGGCGTGACTGACATCAAGGTCGTCGGTGACTGGCTCGGTGACGCCGATGCCGCCGTGGTGCAGAACCACCCCGGTGCCCGCACGGTGATTCGCCGCGAAGCCATGGTCGAGCAAGGTGCGATGAACGTCGGCGACGTGTTGAAGCGTGTGCCCGGTGTGCAAGTGCAGGAGGCCAACGGCACCGGCGGCAGCGATATCTCCCTGAACGTCGGCGTGCGCGGCCTGACTTCGCGTCTGTCGCCACGCTCTACCGTGCTGATCGACGGCGTGCCGGCCGCATTCGCGCCGTATGGCCAGCCGCAGCTGTCCATGGCGCCGATTTCCTCCGGCAACCTCGACAGCATCGACGTGGTGCGCGGTGCCGGTTCCGTACGCTACGGGCCGCAAAACGTTGGCGGTGTGATCAACTTCGTGACCCGCGCAATCCCGGAAAAAGCCTCCGCCGAAATCGGCACCACCCTGGAAACCTCCAAGCACGGTGGCTGGAAGCACATCGATACGGCGTTTGCCGGCGGTACGGCGGATAACGGCATTGGCGTGGCGCTGTTGTACTCGGGCGTGAACGGCAACGGTTACCGTGAGCGCAACAATGGCAACGACATCGATGACGTGTTGCTCAAGACCCACTGGGCGCCGACCGATGTCGACGACTTCAGCCTCAACCTGCATTACTACGACGCCAGCGCCGACATGCCCGGCGGCCTGACTCAGGCGCAGTACGACGCCAATCCGTTTCAGTCCGACCGCAACAACGACAACTTCAGCGGGCGCCGCAAGGACGTCTCGTTCAAGTGGGCGCGGCAGATCGATGACCGTACCCAGGCGGAAGTGCTGACGTACTACTCCGACAGCTTTCGTGGCAGCAACATCGCCGCCCGCGACCAGAAGACTATCGGCTCGTTCCCGCGTACCTATTACACCTTCGGCATCGAACCGCGGGTGTCCCATGTGTTCGACGTGGGCCCGACCACCCAGGAAGTCAGCGTCGGTTATCGCTACCTCAAGGAAGGCATGCACGAACAGGCGACCCGTCTGGAGCTGAACAAGAGCAACGAGCCCGTCGTGACCAAGGCCTCGGACGGCCATGTGTACCAGGACCGCACCGGCGGCACGGAAGCCAACTCCGTTTACCTCGACGACAAGATCGACGTCGGCAACTGGACGATTACACCCGGCATCCGTTTCGAGCACATCAGCACCGACTGGCATGAGCGCCCCGGACGCGATGCCGATGGCAAGCGTGTGACAGAGAAGAATCGCAGCATCGAAAGCAACGAGCCGCTGCCGGCCTTGAGCGTGATGTATCACATTTCCGATGCCTGGAAACTGTTCGCCAACTACGAGACTTCGTTCGGCAGCCTGCAGTATTTCCAGCTCGGCCAGGGCGGTACGGGTGACAGCACCGCCAACGGTCTGGAGCCGGAAAAAGCCAAGACCTACGAGCTCGGCACGCGCTACAACGATGATGTGTGGGGCGGCGAAGTGACGCTGTTCTACATCGACTTCGATAAAGAGTTGCAGTACATCAGCAACGATGCGGGCTGGACCAACCTCGGCGCGACCACGCACCAGGGCGTCGAGACGTCGGTGCACTACGACATGGCGGCACTGGACCCACGGCTCGACGGCCTGACCGCCAACGCCGGTTTTACCTACACGCGTGCCGTTTATGAAGGCGAGATTCCGGGCTTCAAGGGCCGTGACTTGCCGTTCTATTCGCGCCAGGTCGTGACTGCCGGTCTGCGTTATGACATCGACCGCTGGACCTACAACGTCGATGCGTTTGCCCAGTCCAAACAACGTTCGCCGGGCGTTGCCGTGAATTCCAACGGCAGTTTCACCAACAAGTACATCACCGAAGGCACTGCCGACGGTCAGTACGGCGACATTCCGGGTTATGTCACCTGGAACGTGCGGGGTGGTTATGACTTTGGCGCGCAGTTGTCCAACCTGAAAGTCGGCGCCGGGGTGAAAAACGTCTTCGACAAGCAGTACTTCACCCGTTCCAGCGACAACAACTCAGGCATGTACGTCGGCGCACCGCGCACGTTCTTCGTGCAGGCCAGCGTCGGGTTCTGATAGACCGAGTCGCCTGCATCGCCGGCAAGCCAGCTCCTACAGGTTTCATGTCATTCACAGAATTTGTGCACGACGCAAAACCTTGTAGGAGCCGGCTTGCCGGCGATGCTTTTCAGGCCTTCAACACCTTCCCGCCAATGGCAACCGCCACCAGCAACACCGCCATCAGCCCAAAGGCAAAACTCAAACTGCTGCCGTGGGCGATGAACCCGATCACTGCCGGCCCCGCCAGAATCCCCGCGTAACCCAGCGTCGTAATTGCCGGCACGGCAATGCTTTCAGGCATGACCGTCTGCTTGCCCACTGCGGTGTACAGCACCGGCACGATATTCGAGCAACCCGCGCCCAGCAGCGCATAACCCACCAGCGCCATCTCCCAGCTCGGTGCGAACGTCGCCAGAAACAGGCCGGCAGCGGCCGTCAGCCCACCGAACACGATCACCCGTGTCGCGCCGAGGCGCCGGACGATCTTGTCACCGGTCAACCGCCCGGCCGTCATGGTCAGCGCGAACGCCGCATAACCCAATCCCGCATAGGCCGTGTCGATCCCGCGTTCCTGCGCCAGGAACACCGCGCTCCAGTCCAGCGCCGCGCCCTCGGCAAGGAACACGATGAAACACATCCCGCCGATAAACAGCACGATGCCGTGGGGAATGGCAAAGGCCGGCCCGGAACTTTCACTGCCATACGGCAGCAGGTGCGGCGCGGCTTTGCACAGTGCGATCAGCAGCAGCACGATCACCACCAGCATCGCCCCCAACGGAGAAATTCCGAAGCCGAGCAGGGCACTGACGCCCGCCGCCCCGACAATCCCGCCGAGGCTGAACAGCCCGTGGAAACCCGACATCATGGTCTTGCCGCTGGCGCGCTCGACGATCACCGCTTGCAGGTTCACCGTCGAATCCACCGTGCCGAGGCCCGCGCCGAACATGAACAAGGCCGCTATCAGCGCCGGGACCGAGGACACCGTCGCCAACAGCGGCAGCGCCAGACAGATCAACAGCGTACCGCCCGTCAGCACGCGCCGGCAGCCGAAACGCGTGGCCAGCAGCCCCGCCATCGGCATCGCCAGAATCGAGCCCACCCCCAGGCACAACAGCAGCAAACCGAGGGTGCCTTCATCCAGCCCGGCCCGGGCCTTGGCGTAAGGCACCAGCGGCGCCCACGCGGCAATCCCGAAACCGGCGATGAAAAAGGCAATGCGCGTGGACATCTGTTCCAGGCGTCCGGGCACGAAAGTGGTGGGCGTGTTGAGGTTGGTCATATCGATCCTTGGCAAAAAACGTCGCGTCCCCAAGGGACAGTGACTCACCCATGAGGTTCGATCAGCGTCCGGACGGTTTCGCGGTCAGGCAGGGTGACATCCTTGCACAGCCCGTCGCGGTTTCGCGATATGTTGCACGCCTGTGATGTTTACACGGGAGGCGCCATGACGCCGTTCTACGATGCTCGAGGCAATATCTACGCGGTAGTGGCGCCGGATGCAGTGCGCCGCGAAGGGATCGATTTACCTGACCTGGCCAGTCTGGCGGCGCAAACCCGCACGACCTGGGCAGTGTCGGCCATCGAGGCGTTCTGTGCCTGGGCGCCGGGCACGCAACCGCCCGGCAGCAAGGACCATCGCTGCGACGGTCTGCTGGTCGGCCCGTTTCAAACGTCGCCGCCGTTCGATCTGTTGATCGTCAACACCGACGGCACTCTGGCCGAGCGCAGTGGCAACGGGCTGACGATTTTCTCCCAAGCGCTCAGCGATCAAGATCTGTTTCCTGAAAACGCGGCGTGTGTGCTCAGGGTTCATCACGACAAGGCCGACACGCCTTCGCCCGGTGAAACATCGGTGAACCGCGCGCAGGTCGAGGGTGTGCAGGGTTTCTGGCTGGATCTGGGCAAACCGGCGTTCGGGCCCGAGGCGGTCAGTGCTCAAGGGGTGACCGATGTGGCATTCAACGGCCGTGAGCTCAGCCACGTTCAACCGTTGTCGGCGCTGGATCCCGCCTGGTCGCGCAGCCAGTTCGTGCGGGTTGGTAATCCGCATTGCGTAACCCTTGTGGACGATGTCGAGGAATTGCCGGCCAATGAGCAGATGCGCGAAGCGCGATTGTCCGAAGGGTTGACGCGCATTGCCTACGCGATGCCGACCGGGGCAGGGCGACCGTGCCCGGCGGGGGTTAATTTGCAATGGGCGATGCGCGAGTCAGCGGGGCGAATTGATGCTCGGGTGTTTGAACGTGGGGAAGGGCCGACGGCGTCGTCCGGCACCAGTGCGAGCGCGGTGGCGTGTGCGGCGTGGCGGGTGGGTTGGGTGGTGGCGGGTGAGGTGAAAGTGGTGATGCCTGGAGGGACTGCGCCGATTTTGTTGGAGGAAACAGATGGGGAATTGAGTCGGGTCAGTTTGTTTGGTACGGCGCGGTTGATGGGGTGAATTTGAGATTGCCTTCGCGGGCAAGCCTCGCTCCTACAGGTTCGGCGATCCCTGTAGGAGCGAGGCTTGCCCGCGAAGGCGTCAGCTCAGCCAACACAAAACTCAGGGTTGCTCACCAAAAAACTCCACCACCGGCATCTGCCGTTTCATCAACACCTTCCCATCACGAACCGAATACAGCGGCAAGCCCTGACTGCGGATCACCTCGTAATCGCTGTCCGCCGAAAGAATCAGCAAATTCGCCGGCCGCCCGCGCTCCAGTCCATACCGATCCCCCAGGTTCATCGCCCTGGCGCTGTTGTCGGTGACCAGGTCCAGCGCACTTTGCAGGTTGCGATACCCGAGCATGTGACAGATATGCAGACCCGCTTCGAGTACCCGCAAAATGTTGCCGTTACCCAGCGGATACCACGGGTCGACGATCGAATCCTGGCCGAAGCACACGTTCATCCCCGCTTCGAGCAATTCATTCACCCGAGTGACGCCACGACGTTTCGGAAAGTTGTCGTAGCGCCCTTGCAGGTGAATGCTTTCGGTGGGGCAGGAGACAAAACTGATCCCCGAATGCCCGAGCAGGCGAAACAGTTTGGCGCAGTACGCGTTGTCGTACGAGCCCATGGCCGTGGTGTGGCTGGCCGTGACCCGCGAGCCCATGTCGCGGCTGCGGGCTTCTTCGGCGAGCACTTCGAGAAACCGCGAGTGCGGGTCATCGGTTTCATCGCAATGCACGTCCACCAGGCAACCGGTGCGCTCGGCGAGGTCCATCAGGAACTTCACTGAGCTCACGCCCTGATCGCGGGTGTATTCGAAATGCGGAATCCCGCCGACCACGTCCGCGCCCATGCGGATCGCTTCTTCCATCAGCTCACGACCGTTGCGGTACGACTCGATGCCTTCCTGGGGGAAGGCGACGATTTGCATGTCGATCAGGTGCCGGCTTTCCTCGCGCACTTCGAGCATCGCCCTCAGCGCCGTCAACTGCGGGTCGGTGACATCGACATGGGTGCGCACATGCTGGATGCCGTGGGCGGCGAGGGCCTGGATGGTTTTCCTGGCGCGGGTCTTGGTGTCTTCCTCGGTGATCGTCACCTTGCGCTCGCCCCAGCATTCGATGCCTTCGAACAGCGTTCCGCTCATGTTCCAGCGCGGTTCGCCGGCGGTGAGCGTGGCGTCGAGGTGGATGTGCGGTTCGACGAAGGGCGGCACCACCAGGTTGCCGCCGGCGTCCAGATCATCGGGGCCCAGGGTCGGCGCTTCGGTCTGACGGGCAATATTGCTGATCAGGCCGTTTTCCAGGTGCAACTCATGCAGGCCTTCTTGGTTGCGCAGGCGGGCGTTGATGATGTGCATCAGGCGAATCCTTTAGGAGATCTTGTAGTAGTGCGTTGGCGCGTCAGTTATAGACATTAGCGCGGCAACGGAAATCGAGCATCGGACAGATGTGAACTTTGACCACGGCAGCGAAAGAAAAATGCCCGCCATTGATCGGGACCACACCGCTTCCCTGTAGGAGCCGGCTTGCCGGCGATAGCGGTATAACAGGCAACATATGTGCCGACTGACACTACGCTATCGCCAGCAAGCCGGCTCCTACAAGGACTGGGTGTTTTCAGGGGGATTTGGGGAGAAAACGCAGCAGCGCGGCAACGATGGCTTCGGGCGCATCTTCCTGAACCAGATGCCCGGCATTGGGGATTGGGTGAAACTGCGCCCCCGCAATCATCTGCTGCAGCGCGCGGCCACGTTCGATGGGGATCCACTGATCATCCTCGCCCCACAGAATCTGCACCGGGCAACGAACCGTCGGGTACAACCCCTCGACCTCGCGGGTATAGCGCTGATCCATCTGCGCGATCTGCCGGTAAAACGCCGCTTGCCCCGGATCGCCCAGCCACGGTTGCACGTAGGGCGCGAGTTCATCGTCGGGTATGTCGCGTTTGATCGCCCCGCGAACATAGGCCGACACAATCGCCCGCTGAATGTAATCGGGCACGCCGCTGAACGCCGCTTCATGCTGACGCACCTGCTGCACGAACGGCGAGCCCCACGGCGTCAACGCCACCGGGTCGATCAGCGTCAGGCTGCGGTAGTCCTTGCCGTTCAGCAGATGCGCGCGCAGCACCGTCGCGCCGCCGAAATCGTGGGCCACCACATCCGGGCAATCCAGACCCCAATGCTCCAGCAGTTGCGTCAACAGTTCGTTCTGCACCCCCAGCGACACATCGCCCTCGACCTTCTCGGACAGCCCGTAACCCAGCAGGTCGAAGTAATGCACCCGGTGCGACGTGATGAAGTGTGGCGCAATCCGGTGCCACACATACGAAGAGAACGGCGTGCCATGCACGAACACCAACGGCGGGCCGTCGCCACGCACGGCGTAACGGACGGAGTGCCCGTTGAAGCGATAGGTTTGAGCCAGCGGCCAGTCAGTCATGGGTAAGTCCTCTTGGCGGGTGCAAGCCAAAAAGCATAGGCATAAAAAAACAGCCGATGAAGGCTGTTTTTTTAATCACTGACGAAACGCAGTTCCCCCTGTGGGAGCGGGCTTGCTCCCACAGGGGATCTGGGTGGTCTGACTATTCGCCGCGATAGATGCAACCGCTGGTGCAGGTCTCGTGAATACGGATCGCGCTCAGTTCTGGCAGCAATGGCTTGAGTTCAACCCAGATCCACTTCGCCAACACTTCACTGGTCGGATTCTCCAACCCCGGAATGTCATTCAAATAGTTGTGATCCAGGCGCTCATACAACGGCTTGAATATTGCCTTGATCTCGGAAAAGTCACGAATCCAGCCGGTATGCGGATCAAGATCGCCACTCAAATGAATCGCCACTTTGAACGAGTGACCGTGCAGGCGGCCGCACTTGTGGCCTTCCGGGACGTGGGGCAGGCGGTGGGCGGATTCGAAGGTAAATTCTTTGAAGATTTCCACAGTGGTTTCAGCTCTGTCAGGTGGCGATCGCCGCAGCGATGTGGGCAGGCGGCGAGTTTAACAGTTTGTCCTGACTAAAGGGTCAGCAAGCGTTCGCCAAGGCGACCGTTGGCGGCCAGTTCGAGAAACTCATCGCCCAGCCTGCGGCTTTCATCCATGGTCGTACGCCAGTATTTCTGCCGGCTCGGCGCATCGCCCATGAAACGCTTGAAGTCGTTACGGTCCGGCAGTTTGCCGTAGGGCAGGCGGGCCAGGTATTCCTTGGACGGCGCCAGCAACAGGACATCCTGCAAGCGCGTTGGGCAGGCACGGCGCCACGGCAGGGTCTTGTCGAACCAGCCGGGAATCACCCGGTCGGTGAAATGTGGGTACAGCACGATGTCGTTGCCGCTGTAGGGCAGGTCGAGGTGATAGTCGAGCAGGCCGCCGTCGCGGAACGTCCCGGCGCCGGCGCCCGGCAGGTCGCGCACGCCTTCCATGACCATCGGGATCGAGCCCGAGGCGAGCAGGGCCTGGCGCAGGTTGCCGGCATTCAGCGCGACGAAGCGCGAGGGGAAATCGTTCAGCGCGTTGACCGGCGGTGCCAGGCGCGGGTCGTGGATGATCAGCCGCTCGAAATGCCGCGACAGCCGCGCGCGACCGCGCAGGTTGTCGGCGATCACCGACGACAGGCCCAGCCCGAGACGACCGCGATGATCGTCCGCAAGCAGGCCATGGCTTTTGACCACCATGATGTTCAGCCGGTAATTGGCGTTGCTCAGAATCGCCGCATCGCGACCGTCGAGCAGGTCATTGAGCATGCGTTGCGAGCTCTGGCTGATCTGCGCCATGGTCACGCCCTTGGCGAAGTTCTGCTCGGTGTACAGGTGACCGAGGCGGCGAATGCCTTCGGCGGCGTCCGGCAGGCAGGCACTGGCGAAGCGCCAGGAGCCGACCGAGGCGCCGATCAGCGACCGTTCACGCGGCGCGGCGGGCAGCCACTCGCCAAACAGCGCCAGGTCCAGACCTTGAATCCCCAACGCCTTCGGCCCGCCGGCAGCACCCGGCAACGTGCCGACATCGGCGGCGTTCAAGCCGTGCTCACGGATGCGCGCCAAGGCACGCGGGCCGGCCTTGAGGGTCAGGGAAGGGAACTTGATGTGGATGGCGGTCATACCGGTCTCGATGTCTGGCAAGCGGGCGGATTATAAACAGGTCAGGCAACGTCACAAATCTACTGTGGGAGCGAGCCTGCTCGCGATGGCGTACTGACATTCAACATTGATGTCGACTGACACGACGCCATCGCGAGCAGGCTCGCTCCCACAGGTTTTGTGTCGGTCGGTGATGGCGCGTTGTCATGGCCAATGATGGCAATTCAGTTTCAATTAAGTTCGAATCGCTAAGGTGCCTTCCGTACGCAACACATAAAAAATACGGAGACACCCATGAAAACCCTGACTGCCCTGTTCACCGCCTCCATCGTCGCCATGACCGTCAGCATCGCCCACGCTCGCGACCTGGGGCCCGACGAAGCCCTGCGGCTGCGCGACGCTGGTACCATTGTGTCTTTCGAGAAGCTCAACGCCACGGCACTGGCCAAACACCCAGGCTCGACGGTCACCGAAACCGAGCTGGAAGAAGAGTACGGCAAGTACATCTATCAGGTGGAGCTGCGCGACCCGCAAGGCCTTGAGTGGGACCTGGAATTAGACGCGGTCAGCGGGCAGCTTCTCAAGGATCATCAGGATACGTAATGAAGGTGTGTTCATTGTCACGCATGGCGCTGGTGCTTCTGGCGTTTTGCTCGATCGTCATGGCCCGCGACCTCGATCAGGACGAAGCCCTGCGCCTGCGCCAGCAGGGCGTGATCCTGCCGCTCGAGCAAGTGGTGAAGCAGGCGCTGGAGCGTTATCCAGGCTCAAAACTGCTGGAAGCCGAGCTCGAAGAGAAACACGACGTCTACATTTATGAAGTCGAGCTGCTGACCACCGAAGGCGTGGTCCGTGAACTGGACCTCGACGCCGCCACTGGCAAGTTACTGAAAGACAAGGAAGATTGACCGATGCGATTGCTGCTGGTGGAAGACCATGTGCCCCTGGCCGACGAACTGATGGCCGGCCTCAATCGTCAGGGCTACGCCGTGGATTGGCTGGCCGACGGTCGAGATGCGGTGTATCAGGGCAGCAGCGAACCGTATGACCTGATCATCCTCGACCTCGGTCTGCCGGGTTTGCCGGGGCTCGACGTATTGGCGCAATGGCGCGCCGGTGGGCTGGCCACGCCGGTGTTGATCCTCACCGCGCGCGGTTCCTGGGCCGAACGGATCGAAGGCCTCAAGGCCGGTGCCGACGATTACCTGAGCAAACCTTTCCACCCTGAAGAGCTGCATTTGCGCATTCAGGCGTTGTTGCGCCGTTCCCATGGCCAGGTCAATCAACCGACGCTGCAGTCGGCCGGATTGCATCTGGACGAAGGCCGGCAATGCGTGACCCGCGACGGTGCCGACATCCAGCTCACCGCTGCGGAGTTTCGCCTGCTGCGCTATTTCATGCTGCACCCCGAGCAGATCCTCTCCAAAAGCCACCTCGCCGAACACCTCTACGACGGTGAAACCGAGCGCGATTCCAACGTGCTGGAAGTTCACGTCAACCACCTGCGGCGCAAGCTCGGGCGCAGCGTGATTGAAACCCGTCGCGGCCAGGGTTACCTGTTCGGCGGGCAAGCGCAGTGAGGTCAATTCAGCGCCGCTTGAGTCTGGGACTGATCAGCGTGATGGTGATCGTCGGCCTGGTGCTGGCGCAAACCAGCCTGTGGTTGTTCGAAGTGGGCTTGCAGCGCTACCTCGAAGCGGGGCTGCGCAACGACAGCGAAAGTTTGCTGGTGGCGCTGGTGCGCGGGCCGCAGGGCTTGCAGCTGGATGAACGACATCTGTCACCGGCCTATCAACGGCCGTTTTCCGGGCATTACTTTCGCATCGATTTTGCCGACAGCCATTGGCGCTCGCGTTCGTTGTGGGATCAGGAATTGCCGCGCCTCGAACATCCCGGCCTGCACAGCAACCTGCAACTGGGGCCGGAAGGCCAGCAATTGCTGGTCTTGCGTTCGGACTATCGCCGTTTGGGACAATCGATCTCCATCAGCGTCGCTCAGGATTACACGCCGGTGCGCGAGAGTTTCAAGCGCATGCAGCAAGTGGGGCTGGGCCTGGGTCTGGCGGGGTTGCTGCTGATTTTGCTGTTGCAACGGATCACCGTGCGCCGCGCCTTGCGTCCACTGGAAAAGGCCCGAGAGCAGATTGCCCAGTTGCAGCAGGGCCAGCGTTCGCAACTGGATGACCGGGTGCCGGTGGAACTTGAGCCGCTGGTGGCGCAGATCAACCATTTGCTCGCCCACACCGAAGACAGCCTCAAGCGTTCGCGCAATGCGCTGGGCAACCTTGGGCATGCCTTGAAAACCCCGCTGGCGGTGTTGTTGAGCCTGGCGTCCAGCGAGAAACTCGACGCCCATCCCGAGCTGCGCAAGATCCTCAAAGACCAATTGGCACAGGTTCAGCAGCGGCTCAATCGCGAGCTTAACCGCGCACGGTTGTCCGGCGATGCGCTGCCGGGGGCGTTGTTTGATTGCGATGCGGAACTGCCGGGATTGCTCGCCACGTTGAACATGATCCACGGCGAACACCTTGAACTGAGCTATCGCGCGCCGGCCGGGTTGCAGCTGCCTTGGGATCGCGAAGACTTGCTGGAACTGCTGGGCAACCTGCTGGACAACGCCTGCAAGTGGGCGGATGCCGAGGTGCGGTTGAGCGTGGTCGAGACGGCCGCAGGGTTTGAGCTAAGCGTGGAAGATGATGGGCCGGGGATTCCCGAGGACCAGCGTGCTCAGGTGTTCAGCCGGGGCACACGGCTGGATGAGCAGGCGCAAGGGCATGGGTTGGGGCTGGGGATTGTGCGCGACATCGTCGACACGTGGGGCGGGGTGTTGCGG
>NZ_JAHBDB010000079.1:0-17021 GCF_019956105.1 Pseudomonas sp. BF-RE-25 | reverse complement strand
CAGGTCGGCTTTCAGGCCGCCTCGGCGGCTGTGGCGGTAGTCGCCCCCTCGAGAGGCCGAGCGCAGGTTCTGCGCAGTGGGCAACCCGGCATGGATGCCGGGTTAGCCGCGCACGGCCAGGGATGGCCGATCGCGGCGGGCCCACGGAGCAGGACCGGAGCGAGGGCATGCCGAGCCACAGCGAGGCACCGAACGAAAGGGGCAAAAGCCCTTGGTTACTTGGGGCTCTTCCAAGTGACTCGCCGTAAGGGCGAAACCAATCCCCGCCATCACCCAAATAACGGATATACCCCCCATCACCCAAACACCAAACCCAAGAGCCCAGCGCTGGCGCCATAAAACCACCGTGCTAGAATGCCGCCCGCATTTGTTTGTGACATCTGCACGAACTGTCACAAATAGTTGATAGGCATACGAGGGAGCTTGCGCAGCGATGCCAGGGCCTTGAATCGAACACGGACCGCTGCGCACCAGGATTTATGAGACTCAAGCCCTTCCCCACCTTCCTTTATCTGCTTTGCCTGCCCGGTGTCGCCGCGGCGGGGGAAAAAACCGTGTACGGCCTCAACGAGTACGCCTCGCTGGACGGCATCAATCTGGAAGTCGCGGCCAAACTCGACACCGGGGCGAAAACCGCCTCCCTGAGTGCCCGCGACATCAAACGCTTCAAACGCAATGGCGAGTCCTGGGTGCGCTTCTATCTGGCGATCGACGCCGCTCACTCGCACCCGATCGAACGACCACTGGCCCGCGTCAGCAAGATCAAGCGCCGTGCCGGCGACTACGATCCGGAAGAAGGCAAGAAGTACACCGCCCGTCCGGTGATCGAGCTGGATATCTGCATGGGCTCGGCGTTACGCAGTATCGAAGTGAACCTTACCGACCGCAGCGCTTTCCAATACCCGCTCCTGATCGGCTCCGAAGCGCTCAAGCGCTTTGATGCGCTGGTCGACCCCAGTCTTAAATACGCTGCTGGCAAACCCGCCTGCGCCACCGACGCTCATACCGCAGAGTAATTCCAATGCGCTCTCTTACCCTCCATCTGAAAATGCTGATCGCCATCCTGGTGGTGCTGGGCATTTCAGTTACGGCCTATCAGATCTTCGTGCTCGGCATTCCCGTGACCGAAGACGCCACCGACGACTTGTGGAACATCGACGCCAAGGTCGAGTTCGTCGCCAGTGCCAAAGACCCGGTCAAGATCCAGATGTTCGTGCCACCGCTGAGCCGTGATTTCGTCAGCCTCAACGAAAGCTTCATCTCCAATAATTATGGCGTGGCCGTGAACCGTATCGACGGCAACCGCAAGGTGACCTGGTCGGCACGTCGGGCCAAAGGCAACCAGACCCTTTATTACCGCCTGGTGCTGACCAAGCGCTACACCGGGGAAAAAACCAAGGTCAAAGGCCCGACCTTCCGCGACAGCATCGCCGTCGAAGGCGCGGAAAAAGTTGCCGCTGAAGCCTTGCTCGCGCCGATCCGCCAGCACTCGGCTGATGTCGAAACCTTCATCGGCGAAGCGATCAAACGGGTCAACAACGTCAACGATGACAACGTGAAACTGTTGCTGGGCGGCGATCCGTCCAGCGGGCACAAGGCCAAAATCGTTGAACTGGTCCTGTCCATCGCCCACGTGCCGGTGGAAAAGGTCCACACCATCCGCCTCGTGGCCGACCAGCCGCAAACCCCGGAACTCTGGCTGCGCAGCTTCAACGGCACCGACTGGCTGTATTTCAACCCGGAAACCGGCGAGCAAGGCCTGCCGACCGACCGCCTGTTGTGGTGGACCGGTGACGAAAACCTGATCACCGTCGATGGCGGCAAGAAGGCCACCGTCACCTTCAGCATGAACAACAGCGAAATGAACGCCATTCGCCTGGCCAAGCTGACCGACGAAAACACCGACGCCAATTTCCTCGAATACTCGCTGTACGGCCTGCCGCTGCAAACCCAGCAGACTTTCATGATCATGGTGATGATCCCGATCGGCGTGCTGGTGATCCTGATCCTGCGCAACCTGATCGGCCTGCAGACCCTCGGCACCTTTACCCCGGTGCTGATAGCCCTCGCCTTCCGCGAAACCCAGCTCGGTTTCGGCATTGTGCTGTTCACCATCATCACGGCGCTGGGGCTGTCGCTGCGTTCCTACCTTGAACACCTGAAGCTGCAAATGCTGCCGAGGTTGTCGGTGGTGCTGACCTTCGTAGTGGTGCTAATCGCGGCGATCAGCCTGTTCAGCCACAAGCTGGGCCTGGAACGCGGGTTGTCCGTGGCGCTGTTCCCGATGGTGATTCTGACCATGACCATCGAACGCCTGTCGATCACCTGGGAAGAACGCGGCTCCGGGCATGCGATGAAAGTGGCCATCGGCACGTTGTTCGCCGCGTCCCTGGCGCACCTGATCATGAGCGTGCCGGAGCTGGTTTACTTCGTGTTCACCTTCCCGGCAATCCTGCTGATCCTGGTGGGCTTCATGCTGGCGATGGGCCGTTATCGCGGCTACCGTCTGACCGAACTGGTACGTTTCAAGGCTTTCCTGAAGAAGGCTGACGCCTGATGTTCGGCTTCTGGAAGACCTGGAAAGCCCTGGAAGCCCGGGGCATCATGGGGATCAATCGGCGCAACGCGGACTACGTGCTCAAGTACAACAAGCGCAGCCTGTACCCGATTGTCGATGACAAGATCATCACCAAGGAGCGCGCGATCGCCGCCGGCATTCATGTGCCGGAACTGTATGGCGTGATTTCCACCGAGAAGGAAATCGACAACCTCGACGAAATCATCGGCGGGCGCAGCGATTTCGTGATCAAACCGGCCCAGGGCGCCGGTGGCGACGGCATCATTGTCATTGCCGACCGCTTCGAGGGGCGCTATCGCACGGTGTCCGGCAAGATCATCAGTCATGAGGAAATCGAGCACCATGTCTCCAGCATCCTCACCGGCCTGTACTCGCTGGGCGGCCACCGTGACCGTGCACTGATCGAATACCGCGTGATCCCCGACCAGATCTTCAAAAGCATCAGCTACGAAGGCGTGCCGGACATTCGCATCATCGTGTTGATGGGCTATCCGGTCATGGCGATGTTGCGCTTGCCGACGCGCCAGTCCGGCGGCAAGGCCAACCTTCACCAGGGCGCCATCGGCGTCGGCGTCGACCTCGCCACCGGCCTGACCCTGCGCGGTACCTGGCTGAACAACATCATCGCCAAGCACCCGGACACCACCAACGCGGTGGACGGTGTGCAACTGCCCTACTGGGACGGCTTCATGAAACTCGCGGCCGGCTGTTACGAGCTGTGCGGACTGGGTTACATCGGGGTCGACATGGTGCTGGACCAGGAGAAAGGGCCGCTGATTCTTGAGCTGAATGCCCGGCCGGGGTTGAACATCCAGATCGCCAATGATTGCGGCCTGACGTTGCGCACCCATGCGGTCGAGGCGCGGCTGGAAGAGTTGAAAGCACGCGGGATTACCGAGACCGTCGAGGAACGCATGGCGTTTGTGCAGGAGATGTTCGGGCATATTCCTGCGGTTGAGGGTTGATCCGGGACCGAGTCGCGCCCTTTCGCGGGCAAGCCTCGCTCCTACAGAATACGTGTGCCCCCTGTAGGAGCGAGGCTTGCCCGCGAAGACGGACTCACAGCCACCAAACCATTCAACCCAGCCTCCAATCTGCCAATCCCCGACATCCCCTCTAGGAGCAATTCCCCGAGGGGACTACAATCGCCACCCCGCCTCGATGGCTGATCTGCCCCGCCCATGCTGACCTGCTCCGTACATCCGCTCCCCTATCGCGCCAACCCCGCCGAGTACTTCGCGGCGATTCGTCATGCCCCCGGCGCCGTGCTGCTCGACAGTGGCCGGCCAACGGCTGATCGCGGGCGTTATGACCTGCTCAGTGCCTGGCCACTGGAACAACTGGCGGTAATGCCTGACGAAAGCGGTGGCGATTTCCTGCAACGCCTTCGCGACAATCTGACACGACTCGGTGAAGCGACGCTGGCGCCTGATCTGCCCTTCGCCGGCGGCCTGATCGGCTACCTGAGCTACGATTTCGGCCGCCACCTGGAAAACCTGCCGAGCCAGGCACAGGACGATCTGCAATTGCCGGATGCGCGTTTCGGGCTCTACGACTGGGCACTGATCAGCGATCACCAACGGATGACCAGTCAGTTGGTGTTCCACCCGTCGCTGATCGACAGCGAACGTCAACGCCTGATCACGCTGTTCAGTCATCCTGTGGCTGAAACGATCGAATCGTTCAAGCTCAAGGCGCCGATGAGCGCCGACCTGAGCGCTGATGACTATCGCCAGGCAATAGAACGTATCCAGCAGTACATTCAGGCCGGTGACTGCTACCAGGTCAACTTTGCCCAGCGCTTCCGCGCCGAGTGCCAAGGTGATCCGTGGGCCGCGTACTGCGCGTTGCGCGCGGCGTGCCCGACGCCATTCTCCGGTTTCCAGCGCCTGCCCGACGGTGGCGCAGTGCTGAGCCTGTCGCCGGAGCGCTTCGTCAAAGTCAGCGACCGCCACGTGGAGACCCGCCCGATCAAGGGCACTCGCCCTCGAGGCCAAAACGCAGCGGAAGATGCGGCGAACGCCGCCGAACTCCTGGCCAGCCCCAAGGATCGCGCAGAAAACCTGATGATCGTCGACCTGCTGCGCAATGACCTCGGCCGTACGTGCCGCATTGGCTCGGTGCGGGTGCCGGAGTTGTTCAGTCTCGAAAGCTATCCGAATGTGCATCATCTGGTGAGCAGCGTAACCGGCGAACTGGCAGATGACCGGGATGCGCTGGACCTGATCGCTGGCAGCTTCCCCGGCGGTTCGATTACCGGGGCGCCAAAGATTCGCGCGATGCAGATCATTGATGAACTGGAGCCGACCCGACGCGGTTTGTACTGCGGTTCGTTGCTGTATCTGGATGTGCGCGGCGAGATGGACAGTTCAATCGCGATTCGCAGCTTGCTGGTCAAGGATGGGCAGGTGTGTTGCTGGGGCGGTGGCGGGATCGTTGCGGATTCGCAGTGGCAGGCCGAGTATCAGGAGTCGATCACCAAGGTGAAGGTGCTGCTCGATACCCTGCAAAACCTGTAGGAGCGAGCCTGCTCGCGATGGACGTCAACGATGACTTGAAACGCCTGACACTCCGCGGTGCTCTCGGTTTTTTCGCGAGCAGGCTCGCTCCTACAGGGTGTGGATTTACAGGCTCAACGCCCGATTCGAAGCCTTGATGAACTCCTGCTTCAAATCCTCAAACGTATGCACCGCCGGGAATTGCGGGAACTCGCGAATCACGTTATCCGGCGCATGGAACAGAATCCCCGCATCCGCCTCGCCCAGCATCGTGGTGTCGTTGTAGGAATCCCCCGCCGCAATCACCCGGTAGTAAAGACTCTTGAACGCCAGAACCGACTGACGTTTCGGATCTTTCTGACGCAACTGATAGCTCGTCACCCGCCCGGCATCGTCGGTGATCAGGCGATGGCAGAGCAAGGTCGGGAAACCCAATTGGCGCATTAGCGGTTGGGAGAACTCGTAGAACGTGTCCGACAGAATCACCACCTGAAAGCGCTCACGCAGCCAGTTGACGAACTCGATGGCACCGTCCAGCGGCTTGAGCGTGGCGATCACTTCCTGGATGTCGGTGAGTTTCAGGCCATGCTCATCGAGAATCCGCAGGCGCTGCTTCATCAGCACGTCATAGTCGGGAATATCCCGAGTGGTGGCCCTGAGGGATTCGATTCCGGTTTTTTCGGCGAAGGCGATCCAGATTTCCGGGACCAGCACACCTTCAAGATCCAGACAGGCAATTTCCACAAGACACTCCCATTTGTATTGATTATTGAGTCGAGCGAGCAAAAGGACTGCCGAACTCTAGCGACTCGTACTGACCTGCGCAACGCAGAGGGCGCGCCAGTGGTTGCAGGATTTTGTTACCATCAAGGCCATATAGAGCGCCCAGCGCCACCGACCTGTAGGAAGCCGCCCTGATGAGCCCAACGTTCGACGTCGTGGAACTCGCCACGACCTATGCCAACAAATCCGCCCAGGACATCCTGAAACTCGCGTTTGCCGAGTTCGGCGATGACCTGTGGATATCTTTCAGCGGCGCCGAAGACGTGGTGCTGGTAGACATGGCCTGGAAGCTGAACAAGAACGTCAAAGTGTTCAGCCTCGACACCGGCCGCCTGCACCCCGAGACCTACCGCTTCATCGATCAAGTGCGCGAGCACTACAAGATCGACATCGAGCTGGTGTCGCCGGACTACACGAAACTCGAACCGTTCGTGAAGGAAAAAGGCCTGTTCAGTTTCTACAAGGACGGCCATGGCGAGTGCTGCGGCATCCGCAAGATCGAGCCGCTGCGCCGCAAGCTATCGGGCGTGACCGCCTGGGCCACCGGCCAGCGTCGGGACCAGAGCCCCGGCACCCGCAGCGCCGTCGCGGTGCTGGAAATCGACACCGCCTTCTCCACCCCGGAACGCACCCTGTACAAATTCAATCCGCTGGCGCAAATGACCAGCGAAGAGATCTGGGGCTACATCCGCATGCTCGAGCTGCCGTACAACAGCCTGCATGAACGCGGCTTCATCAGCATCGGCTGCGAACCGTGCACCCGCCCGGTGCTGCCGAACCAGCACGAGCGTGAAGGTCGCTGGTGGTGGGAAGAGGCGACGCAGAAAGAATGCGGGTTGCATGCAGGGAATATCATCAGCAAGTCAAAAGCCTGATCTTTTGTAATATCCCTGTAGGAGCGAGCCTGCTCGCGATGGTCGTCAACGAAGATGATGAAAACCTGACACCCCGCGCCGCTCTTTCGTTTTTCGCGAGCAAGCTCGCTCCTACAGGTTTATTGCACCGCCCATAAATGTGTACACACGAATGTCACCTTAGGTGCCATTTATGTGTGCACTTTTCGTTTCTACGCCCTGAAAAGTTACATTCATCCCGCCTGACATTCCCTCGTTCACACCTCCGCGAATTCCGCCAAAAAATAAATACCTGTTCAATCGGTCAATTTATATCGTCTTTATTTCAGTCACTTACCAATTACAGATAACAAAACGAAATTACCGGTGAATTTTATAGATCGCTGACTGGCATGGATCTGGCTTAAGTGCATACATGTTTTGTATACAATCACCTCAAAACATACACACACTTTAGATCCGCAAGCCTGAAGCGCCCTATCCCGTACAGGCTGCAGATGCCCCGTGACCAATGATGCTTGTTGTCCGCGACGAAGATTTGTCGAGCCCACGCTCATGCACAGTCATCGCGACGCCAAGCTCGGAGCCTGCCGGAATGCGTACTAGCCTCTCCAATAACAACATCGCGCTGGATCTGCCCTCCTCTTCCCCCGTTCAAACGTTTCAGGACCCCGTGGTGCTCAGCCCGCGCCTGCACAACAAAGACCTGGCGCCGACCAAGGCCGAAGGCCGGCGCTGGGGCCGTTACAGCATTTTTGCCCTGTGGACCAACGACGTTCACAACATCGCCAACTACTCCTTCGCCATCGGACTGTATGCACTGGGTCTGGGCGGCTGGCAGATTCTGTTGTCGCTCGGGATCGGCGCGGCGCTGGTGTATTGCTTCATGAACCTCTCCGGCTACATGGGCCAGAAAACCGGTGTGCCGTTTCCCGTCATCAGCCGGATCAGTTTCGGTATCCATGGGGCGCAAATTCCTGCATTGATCCGCGCCGTTATCGCCATCGCCTGGTTCGGCATTCAGACGTACCTCGCCTCGGTGGTGTTTCGCGTGCTGCTGACGGCGGTGCATCCGGGATTCGCCGACTACGACCACAACTCGATCCTCGGTCTGTCGAGCCTGGGCTGGGTGTGTTTCGTCGCGATCTGGCTGGTACAACTGGCGATCCTTGCCTACGGGATGGAGATGGTGCGGCGCTATGAAGCGTTCGCCGGTCCGGTGATTCTGCTGACCGTCGCCGCCCTGGCCGCGTGGATGTACACCCAGGCCAACGCGACCATCGCGTGGTCGATCCGTGAACCGCTCACTGGCGGCGAGATGTGGCGCAACATCTTTGCCGGCGGCGCCTTGTGGCTGGCGATCTACGGCACGCTGATCCTCAACTTCTGCGACTTCGCCCGCTCTTCGCCGTGCCGCAAGACGATCAAGGTCGGAAATTTCTGGGGCCTGCCAGTGAACATTCTGGTGTTCGCCGGCATCACCGTCCTGCTTTGCGGTGCGCAATTTCAGATCAATGGCCGAATCATCGAAAGCCCGACGGAAATCATCGCGTCGATCCCCAATACTTTCTTCCTGGTCCTCGGTTGCCTGGCCTTCCTGATCGTCACCGTGGCGGTGAACATTATGGCCAACTTCGTCGCCCCGGCCTTCGTGCTGAGCAACCTGGCACCGAAATACCTGACCTTCCGCCGCGCCGGGCTGATCAGCGCGACCATCGCAGTGCTGATCCTGCCGTGGAACCTCTACAACAGCCCGTTGGTGATCGTGTATTTCCTGTCCGGCCTCGGCGCCCTGCTCGGCCCGTTGTACGGGGTGATCATGGTCGACTACTGGCTTGTACGAAAAGGTCAGATCAACGTGCCGCAGTTGTACAGCGAAGACCCCGACGGCGCTTATTACTACAGCCGAGGCGTCAATTTACGTGCGGTGGCGGCGTTCATTCCTGCAGCGCTGATCGCCATCGTCCTGGCGCTGGTGCCGGGTTTCCATCTCGTATCGCCGTTCTCCTGGCTGATCGGTGCCGGGATCGCCGGGATGCTCTACCTGATCATCGCCAAGCGGCAGCCGCACTACGCGGATGTCAGCGGCGAAGCCATCGCGGTCGATAACGTCAGCCATTAACCCCATGACGGCCCGGCACCGTCGGGCCGCAGAACCACCCCGCTATAAGGACTTTCCATGCGAATTCTCGTGGTCAACGTCAACACCACCGAATCCATTACCCAGGCCATCGCCCGTTCGGCTCAAGCCGTGGCCGCGCCAGGCACCGAAATCATCGGCCTGACACCGCACTTCGGCGCCGACTCCATCGAAGGCAACTTCGAAAGCTACCTGGCTGCCATCGCCGTGATGGATCGAGTGATGTCCTACGATCAACCCTTCGATGCGGTGATTCAGGCCGGTTACGGCGAGCACGGTCGCGAAGGGTTGCAGGAACTGCTCAACGTGCCGGTGGTGGACATCACCGACGCTGCCGCCAGCACGGCGATGTTCCTCGGTCATGCCTATTCGGTGGTCACCACGCTGGACCGTACCGTGCCGTTGATCGAGGATCGGCTGAAACTCTCAGGGTTGTGGGACCGTTGTGCATCCGTGCGGGCCAGTGGCCTGGCGGTGCTGGAACTGGAATCCGACCCGCAACGGGCGCTTGAGGCGATTGTTCGTCAGGCGGAATTGGCAGTACTGGAGGACAAGGCCGAGGTGATTTGCCTCGGTTGCGGCGGGATGGCCGGGCTGGACGAGCAGATTCGTCAGCGCACCGGGGTGCCGGTCGTAGATGGCGTGACGGCGGCGGTGACGATTGCCGAGTCGCTGGTGCGATTGGGGTTGTCGACGTCGAAGGTCAGGACGTATGCGACGCCTCGGCCGAAACACATCATTGGCTGGCCGGGGCGGTTTGGGCGGTAGACCGCGTTATCGTTTTTCGCGGGCAAGCCTCGCTCCTACAGGGATCACACGTATTCTGTAGGAGCGAGGCTTGCCCGCGAAAGGGCCGACTCGGTTTCAATCCTGGCTCAAACCGCACTAAACCGCGATGCCAACCCCTGCTCCGCAAACTGCTCAATAATGAAATCCACAAACGCCCGCGTCTTGCCCGGCAACAATTTGTGCTCAGCGTAGTAAATGGAAATGTTGCCATCGTCGACAAACCAGTCCGGCAATACCCGCTGCAACGTCCCGGCTTCCAGATAACCCGAAGCGAACGGCATGCTCACCAACGCGATCCCCAACCCCTGAGCCGCCGTCGCACACGCCGCTTCAGAATCGCTCATGGTCATCCGCGCCTTTAGCGTCAAAGGGCTGTGTTGCTGGGTGCGGCTGGTCAATTGCCAGGACCGCACTCGCCCCGTCTGCGGCGACCGAATCAGAATCCCGTCGTGATGCTTGAGATCATCCGGTTCAACGACCACTTCGCGCCCCGCCAGATATTCGGCTGACGCCACCAACACCCGATGCGCCGGCGTCAGCTTGCGCGCGACCACGCCCTGCGGCAGCTCAAATCCACCGCCAATCGCGGCATCGAACCCTTGTGCAATCAGATCGACCTGGCGGTTATCAAAATGCCAGTCCGGATTGATTGCCGGAAACCGCCTCAGAAACTCGCCCAGCAACGGCACCACATACAACCGCCCGAACACCGTGCCCATGCTGACTTTCAGCGTTCCCGCCGGCCGCCCTTCGGCGCTCGCGAGATTGGCCACGGCATTCTGGATCGTGTGCAGGCTGGAACTGACTTCGCCGAGAAACAGATGGCCGGCCTCGGTCAGCGTCAGGCTACGGGTGCTGCGCTGAAACAGCCGCACACCGAGCCGCGCCTCAAGTTTTGCCACGCTCTTGCCCACCGCCGCCGGGGTCAGGCTCAGGCGTCGCGCGGCCTCGGCAAAGCTGCCGACTTCGGCGCTGCGCACGAAGCATTCGATACTGCTGAAGGTTTCCATAAGCGCCACTATAAACTTTTGGTTTACACAGACTATCGCAATTACCGTCTACACAGCCTGTAATCCTGAATCAATACTAGGCTCCATCAACCGCGGCATCTCGCCACGGCGACTTTGGAGATCGACATGACTACTCAGAACCTCAGCGGCAAAGTGGCTTTGATTCAAGGCGGGTCCCGCGGCATCGGCGCTGCCATCGTCAAACGCCTGGCCGCTGAAGGCGCGACGGTTGCCTTCACCTACGTAAGCTCCACGGCCAAGGCCGAAGAACTGCAAAACAGCCTCACCGCCAACGGCGGCAAAGCGCTGGCCATCAAGGCTGACAGTGCCGACGCCGAGGCGATTCGCAACGCCGTGAGCGCCACCGTCAAAGCCTTCGGTCGCCTGGACATCCTGGTCAACAACGCTGGCGTGCTGGCCGTTGCCCCACTGGAAGACTTCAAACTCGAAGACTTCGACCAGACGTTGGCGATCAACGTACGCAGCGTGTTCATCGCCACCCAGGCCGCCGCGAAACACATGACCGAAGGCGGTCGCATCATCAACATCGGCAGCACCAACGCCGACCGCATGCCCTTCGCCGGCGGTGGCCCGTACGCGATGAGCAAAGCGGCGCTGGTCGGTCTGACCAAAGGCCTGGCACGCGACCTTGGGCCACGAGGCATCACCATCAATAACGTGCAACCGGGCCCGGTCGACACCGACATGAACCCGGCCAGCGGCGACTTCGCCGAAAGCCTGATCCCGCTGATGGCTGTGGGTCGTTATGGTAAAGCTGAAGAAATCGCCAGCTTCGTCGCCTACCTTGCAGGCCCGGAAGCCGGGTACATCACCGGTGCCAGCCTGACTATCGACGGTGGTTTCGGCGCCTGATACGGCCCAGTCAAACGCAAAATAAAATGTGGGAGCGAGCCTGCTCGCGAAAGCAGTGCGTCAGGCAACATTAACGTCGGCTGACACACCGTCATCGCGAGCAGGCTCGCTCCCACATTGGTCTGCGTCTTTGCGCCTACCGCATTAAGCCCACTCAAGCGCCGGCAAACCGCACGCACTCGGCTTGAACGCTTTCAACGTACGAAGAATGCCATCGGCGTGTGCGTATTTTTCGTCTGCCATCGCGGCGTCGGGAATCGCAATCGCCGTCATCCCCGCCGCTTTCGCCGCAGTCACGCCAAACGGCGAATCTTCGAACACCAGACAATCCCCGGGCGCCACGCCCAGTCGGCGCGCTGCGGTGAGGAAGATGTCCGGCGCCGGTTTGGCCGCACCGACTTCCGGGTCATCGGCTGTCACGACGAAGTCGAACAGCGCAAACCAGTCACGGTGCAAAGTGGTTTTCTGGCCGAACGACAGACGCGACGAACTGGTGCCCACCGCGATCGGAATGTTGTTGGCCTTCAAGTGCCGCACCAGTTCCTCGGCACCGGGCATCGCCAGCGCAGTGGGAAAGCGCTCGCGCATCAGCGGCTCGCGGATCACCAGGAACTCCTCGGCGGTAATCGGCAGGTCCAGCGCTTCAACCACATAACGCGCCAGATCACCCGCACCACGGCCGATGATGTTCTGTTTGACGCTCCAGTCGAAGGTCCGACCATATCGCTCGGCGATCATCGACGTGACTTCGGTGTAAATGCCCTCGGTGTCCAGCAGCAAGCCGTCCATGTCGAAAATCACGGCTTTGATCGGGCCGAACTCTTTCAGCGGTGCATTCATCGCATCTGATCCGTTTTTAATGACACCCCGGTTGGCTCAGGCATAGCTGATTCCGGGATTTGATTAAAGGGTTCAGCAGCATAGCGAGCGCGGCCGGCAGAGAGCAACGGGCAATCTCCCGGCGGTGACAAAACCTTCGCCGAATCGCTGAGCATGATTTAGCGATTCGCCCTACACCAAACACCTCCTTTCCCGACTTCTTTCCTCGTTGATCCCCCGCAAAGTCTCGCGACCCCAATTTATCCGCGCGAGGGACTGCGAATGTTCAACCCTGACAAGGTCCTGGCCTTGAACAACGCCATCGGCCTGTTGGTGGTGGCGGCCATGAACCCCGAGCAACCGGACGTTGAAGCACTGCTCGGCGATTTTCGCCTGTGCCTCAACGACTACGAGGCCTGGGCGGAAAGCTTCTGGACAGGATGGGCGCTGGATGTCGAGCAAGTGTTCAATGTCGGCAACGACGTTCGTTTGAGCATACCGAGAGATTCCACCGCCCCCGTCAGTTCGACGATCGCCACATGCCCGGCCAGCGGTCCGTTGACCCTCGTGCATATGTTCGACGCGGCTCGCTTTGTGCCCATTGGTGATACGCCGGTGATGCTCGAACCGATCATTGAAAAAAGCAACGGCGAGATGACCTTTGGCGAACCGGTGCATCACACCATCGGCCCCAGCGGCATCCTCGAAATCCCTGAGTGTTGGCGCGGTCATCGTTACCGCATCACGTTCTTTCCCAATGTTTCCACCACTCATGTCAAGGCGCTTCACGCCTCCTATCACAGCGTGATCGATGAGCTTGAAGGCTGGTTGCGCAACGAGTGGACGAGTGAATTCCAGCCGTTATGGGCGGGGTTTTCCGAGGCCGGTTTCCCTGAACGCTACGGCATGCTGCAACGGGCCGACTGGCGCGGATTCGAGAAGTCGCTGCACGGTTTGTGGGATGACGTGAAGCAGATCTACGCCCTGATCGCGGACCTGCAGGCCAATAGTGAAAAGCTTCTTGAATACCTGACCGAGGTTGAGCTCGAGACACTGCTGAACGCTTCGGCCGAAGCCATCGCCAATGTGATGCTGGTGTTGAGTGATGAGCCGCTGATGTTCATTCATCTCGCGGCTTTCACCAGCTGGCTGCGGATGTTGCCGCCGCAGTACATCGCCGAAGTGGTCGCGGAAATTCGTACAGAAATACTCATCGCTTTCCTGCTGGTGCGCCTCACAGGTCCTACAGGCCTGAAACTCGGCATCAGCACCAAGGTGCTGGGCAAGGTCAAGTCCGAGCGAGCACGACAATGGCTGGCCGCCGCAAGCTTGCGCCTGGCTGAGCTTGTGAACAGATCGGATCTGACCAGCCACGCCGGCGCCCTCAAACCGCTGATGGTCAGCGCGCGGAACGTGCCGCTCAAACCCGCGCCGGCCACTCCGTTGCACATCACCATCGGTGAATCACCAATCGTACAGGTGAACAACCCGGTCGCCCTTGCCCGTGACAAGTCCGAAGCCAAGACCCGCCTGAGCCGCCAGGAACACCGCGACGACGCCCCTGCTCCCGCGCAAAACCCAAACGGCGACAACGTCGATTCTGCGGATAGAACCACAACCAACGGCTGCCCGGTATCGATGGTCACCGGCGAGGAACTGCTGACCCTGATCGATGGTTCGCTGGATGGGCGATTGCCGTTCGAGTTCATCCGCGTGTATCGCACCAGTGCTGTCGGCATCGACTGCGGGCTCGGATTTGGCTGGAGTCATGCCCTTGCACATCGGCTGGAAATCGACGGCGAACTGGTTAGATGGATCGACCACGAAAACCGTCGAACGACCTTCCCTTTACCCAAGGTTGAACGCCCGAGCATTCACAACAGCCTGTCGCGGGCGGCGATTTTCCTGGGGGATGAGCCGGAGGAACTGATCCTCGCAATGGCAGGCGAAGCGACGCGCTTTTACCACTTTCGTACAGGTCGACTGACAGCAATCAGCGATGCCTATGGCAACCGTCTGACAGTGCAACGGGACAACGCCGACAGAATCATGCGCCTCGACAACGGCGCCGGACGCTCGCTGCGTTTGCGCTACGACCGCCGACACCTCGCCGCCGTCGAGTATCAGCGCTTTCATCCCGCCGACACCCTGGAAGATGCCTGGCGCACCGAACAGACACTGGTGACCTACCGCTACGACGCCTGTCATCGCTTGATCGAAGCGACCAACGCCGCCGGCGAAAGCGAACGCTACGACTATGACGACCAGCACGTCATCCTGCAGCGGCAATTGGCTGGTGGCGCGAGCTTCTTCTGGGAGTGGGAAAGGTCCGGCAAGTCTGCGCGATGCGTCCGACATTGGGCGTCGTTTTCGCAGATGGACACGCGCTATGTCTGGGATGACAACGGCGGCGTGCAAGTTAAAAACGTTGATGGCAGCGAAGCGTTTTACCAGCACGACGACCGGGCACGCCTGGTGCGGAGGGTCGAACCCGACGGGGCGGAACACCTCAATGTCTATGACGGCCAGGGGCGGCTGATTGCCGAAAAGAATCCGCTCGGGGCAATGACCCGCTACCGCTATGACGATGTCGGACGGCTGATTGCCCTGATTCCACCCGAAGGTGAGCCAACGTCCTACGAATACCGCAATGGCTTCCTGCATGCGCGGTATCGCGGCAACGCCGTGTGGAAATATCAGCGCAATGCTCAGGGAGAGGTCATCGAGGCGACCGACCCCGAGGGGCATGTCACCTACTACCACCACGATGAAAAAGGCCTGCTGCTGTCGATCCGTTTTCCGGACAACAGTCGGCATGTCTTCGTCTGGAATGCCTTGGGCCAACTGATCGAAGAGACCTTGCCGGGTGGCGGTCAGCGGCGCTTTTCCTACGATGCGTTGGGCCGGCAGGTTACCCGCCAGGACGAACACGGTGCCGTCACACGCGACTCATGGGATGCCGTTGGACGACTGATTCAGACGATGCTTCCTACAGGTGCCAGTCGCGCCTTCAGCTACAACGCCTACGGCAAGGTCACCGCCGAACGGGATGAACTGGGGCGCACCACGCGCTTTGAATATGCCGATGATCTGCATCTGGTCAGCCGTCGGATCAATCCCGATAGCACACAACTGCTTTATCGGTACGACAACGCACGGTTGTTGCTGACCGAAATCGAGAATGAGTCCGGCGGGAAATATCTGCTGGACTACACGCTCAATGGATTGATCCGACAGGAAACCGGATTCGATGGCCAACGCACCGCGTATGCCTACGATCTCAATGGACAGCTGCTGAAAAAAACCGAGTTCGGCGACGACGGCTCGCAATGGGTCACGGCTTATCAACGGGATTCGACGGGACGGCTACTGATCAAGACGCTGCCCGACGGTGTCAATGTCGAGTATCGATACGACAGCCTTGGCCGACTGGTCAGCGTCGATGACGGTCACGATCACCCGCTGGAGTTCGAATACGACAAACAGGGTCGGCTAGTCACCGAACACCAAGGCTGGGGCACGCTGCGATATGGCTACGATGCCTGTGGCCGGCTCAACCACCTACGCCTGCCCGACAACAGCAAACTCGATTACCACCATGCCAAGGGCGGCGCGCTGACGGCCATTGACCTCAATGGCGCCCGACTGACCGCTCACACCTTTTTCGCCGGCCGCGAACAGAACCGCCAACAAGGCCTGCTGCTCAGCGATTATCAGTATGACAATCAAGGTCGACTGAACGCCCACGCTGTCCGCCAAAACCTGCAACCTCTGTATCGCCGCGACTATGCCTACAGCGCCAACGGCAACCTCGACCACATTGCCGACACGCGGCACGGCCAGCGCAGCTACCTTTACGATTCGCTTGATCGCCTGATCCGCGTCCGCCACTCCCGAGATCACCAACCAGAAAACTTCGCCCACGACCCGACCGGCAACCTGCTGATGCAGGACCGCCCCGGTCCGGCCATGGTCAAAGGCAATCGCCTGCTGATGCAAGGCGACCGCCACTACGATTACGACGCCTTCGGCAACCTGATCCGCGAACGCCGCGGTACTGCACAAAAACTGGTCACCGAGTACCGTTACGACTGCCAACATCGCCTGATCGGCGTCACCCTGCCCAACGGCAGCCAGGCGACCTACCGCTACGATGCCTTCGGCCGCCGTATCAGCAAAAACGTCGATGGCAACACCACCGAGTTTTTTTGGCAGGGCGACAACCTCGTCGCCGAAAGCAGTCGCGAGCACTACCGCAGCTACGTCTACGAACCCGGCAGCTTTCGCCCGTTGGCCATGCTCGACGGCAAAGGCCCGCGCAACGCCTGCCCGTTTTACTACCAACTCGACCACCTCGGCACACCGCAAGAACTCACCGATTACAGCGGCGAAATCGTCTGGTCCGTTCAATACACCGCCTACGGCCGCCTCACCCGCCTCAACCGCGACACCCACCAGATCCTCGACCAGCCGCTGCGGTTTCAGGGCCAGTACTTCGACCCGGAAACAGGTTTGCACTACAACCGGCATCGGTATTACCAGCCGGATGTGGGACGGTATCTGACGCCGGACCCGGTCGGATTGGCCGGTGGCCTGAACGGGTATCGGTATGTGTTGAGCCCCACGGGGTGGGTTGATCCGTTGGGGTTGAGTGATTGCCCGGGGATGGGTGGGTGC
>NZ_JAHBDB010000078.1:0-17337 GCF_019956105.1 Pseudomonas sp. BF-RE-25 | reverse complement strand
GTGTGTCAGCCGACACTTTCTTAGCTGACACACCATCGCGAGCAGGCTCGCTCCTACAGGGATTCGTGTCAGCTCACGATCTCTAGCATCGGCTGCTGACTGCTGCCAAAACTCAAATACTCAACCAACTCCGTCAGCGGCAACGGCTTGCTGATCAGATAACCCTGCACCTGATCGCAACCAAACCCGCGTAACAGATCCAGCTGCTCCGGCGTTTCCACGCCCTCGGCGACCACTTCAAGATTGAGGTTGTGCGCCAGGTTGATCATCGCGTGCACCAGTTTGCGATTCTCTTCGCGCCCTTCCATTCCGCCGACGAAACTCTTGTCGACCTTCAGCAAGGCAATCGGCAGGCTGTTGAGGTGCACGAAGGAGGAAAACCCGGTGCCGAAGTCGTCGAGCGAAAAGCGCACGCCCAGGCGCCCGAGGGCATCCATGGTCTGTTTCACCAGATCGCTGCGGCGCATGACCGCCGTTTCGGTCAGTTCGAATTCCAGCCACTGCGCCTCGACGCCACGTTCGGCAATCAGCCGGCTCAGGGTCGACAGCAACTGACTGTCCTGAAACTGGCGGAACGACAGGTTGATCGCCATGTGCAGCGCCGGCAGACCGAGCTCGCGCAACGCCTGCATGTCGCGCAACGCGCGGGAAATCACCCAGTAACCGAGTGGCACGATCAAGCCGCTTTGCTCGGCCAGTGGCACGAACTCGCTCGGCGGCAGCAACCCACGCTCGGCATGGCGCCAGCGCACCAGGGCTTCGAGGCCCACGATCTGCCCGTCCTCAAGGTTCAGGCGTGGCTGGTAATGCAGTTCCAGCTCATCGCGACGCAACGCCCGGCGCAGCTCGCTTTCGAGGTCGGCCATGCTGCGGGCATTGCGGTTGATGCGTTCGTTGAAGATGTGAAAGGTGCAGCCTTGAGTGCTCTTGGCCTGCTGCATGGCGATGTGCGCGTGCCACATCAACGGATCGGCGCCGGCCTGGGCGCGGGCGTGGGCGATGCCCAGGCTGGAACCGATCAACAGGCTTTCGCCGTCGACCCAATAGGGCTCGGCCAACGCTTCGGTGATGCGTTCGGCCATCCATTCGGCGCGTTGCGGCGCGCGGCGGGTGTCGATCAGCAGGGCGAATTCATCGCTGCCCAGCCGCGCCAGTTGATCGCCGGCCTCGAGCTGGCTTTTCAGGCGCGCGACCACTTGCAGGATCAAGCGGTCGCCGGCCTGATGGCCGAGGGCGTCGTTGGCGTGGCGGAAGTTGTCGAGGTCAAGGTGCCCGAGGGCCAGGCCACGGCCGTCGTTTTCCGCCAACCGTGCGGCCAGCAAGGTCTGGAAACCCTGGCGGTTGGCGATGCCGGTCAGTGGGTCTTGCTCGGCCAGGCGTTGCAGGGTGTTTTCCAGCACGCCGCGCTCGCGCACATGGCGCAGGCAACGGCGCAACATGCCAGGGTCGAGATGATCGCGCACCAGCCAGTCGCTCACACCATCGGGCGGCAACAGCGGCTCCTGTTCGAGCAGCAACACCGTTGGCAAACTGCAACGGCCGGGCGCCGGCTGAAGGGCCGGGATCGTCAACAACACCGCGCTGCGGTTGTCATCAAACAGAGCGCTGACCGACTCCCAGCTCGGAGCGCTGATGAGCACGGCCGAGCTCCCCATCGGAGCCAGACACTCGCGCAACAACGCTGCCCACGCTGGCTCTTCGGCCAATAGCAGCAAACGCAAGGGTTCGACAGGCGTAGACAAGCTAGCTCCCTAGACTCTGCAATGATGTAGGCGGCGGGCATTATGCCGTGCCGATAACCAATGACCAACGACATCAGTTATCAAACGAGGCCTTTGTATCCGGAATTACGAACATTAGTCGCAAATTCGTTGCGCATCCTGCGTGAAAGTAACAAAACCGGCAAATATAGATAGCGTGTTGCGTCACAAGTCGGAGAGAGCAGCACAATTCGCTGAGCCTGTTAAAATGCCGGCCCATTTCGTACTGACTCCTGAATTTACGTATGTCCCGACTCAATCCCCGGCAGCAAGAAGCCGTGAGCTACGTCGGCGGCCCTCTTTTGGTGCTCGCCGGTGCAGGCTCCGGCAAGACCAGCGTGATCACGCGCAAAATCGCGCACCTGATCCAGAACTGCGGCATCCGCGCCCAGTACATCGTCGCCATGACCTTTACCAACAAGGCCGCGCGCGAGATGAAGGAACGGGTCGGCACCCTGCTCAAAGGCGGCGAAGGCCGTGGCCTGACGGTGTGCACCTTCCACAACCTGGGCCTCAACATCATCCGCAAGGAACACGTGCGGCTGGGCTACAAACCGGGCTTCTCGATCTTCGACGAGACTGACGTCAAAGCCCTGATGACCGACATCATGCAGAAGGAATATGCGGGCGACGACGGCGTCGACGAGATCAAGAACATGATCGGCTCGTGGAAAAACGACCTGATCCTGCCCGCCGAAGCCCTGGAAAACTCGCGCAACCCTAAGGAACAGACCGCCGCCATCGTCTACACCCACTACCAGCGCACGCTCAAGGCGTTCAACGCGGTGGACTTCGACGACCTGATCCTGCTGCCGGTGAAACTGTTCCAGGAACACGCCGACATCCTCGAAAAGTGGCAGAACAAAGTCCGCTACCTGCTGGTGGACGAATACCAGGACACCAACGCCAGCCAGTATTTGCTGGTGAAGTTGCTGATCGGCACGCGCAACCAGTTCACCGTGGTCGGCGACGATGACCAGTCGATCTACGCCTGGCGCGGCGCCCGCCCGGAAAACCTGATGCTGCTCAAGGACGACTACCCGTCCCTGAAAGTGGTGATGCTGGAGCAGAACTATCGCTCCACCAGCCGCATCCTGCGCTGCGCCAACGTGCTGATCTCGAACAACCCGCACGAGTTCGAAAAGCAGCTGTGGAGCGAGATGGGTCACGGCGACGAGATCCGCGTGATCCGCTGCCGCAACGAAGACGCCGAAGCCGAGCGCGTGGCCGTGGAATTGCTGACCCTGCACTTGCGCACCGACCGGCCCTACAGCGATTTCGCGATCCTGTATCGCGGTAACTATCAGGCCAAGCTGATCGAGCTGAAGCTGCAACACCACCAGATTCCGTATCGGTTGTCGGGCGGCAACAGCTTTTTCGGACGCCAGGAAGTGAAGGACCTGATGGCCTACTTCCGCCTGATCGTGAACCCGGACGACGACAACGCCTTCCTGCGGGTCATCAACGTCCCGCGCCGGGAAATCGGTTCGACGACGCTTGAGAAGCTCGGCAACTACGCCACCGAACGCAAAATCTCGATGTACGCCGCCACCGACGAAATCGGCCTGGGCGAGCATCTGGATGCGCGCTTCACCGATCGCCTGTCGCGCTTCAAGCGTTTCATGGACAAGGTCCGCGAGCAGTGCGCCGGCGAAGACCCGATTTCGGCGCTGCGCAGCATGGTCATGGACATCGACTATGAGAACTGGCTGCGCACCAACAGCTCCAGCGACAAGGCCGCCGACTACCGCATGGGTAACGTCTGGTTCCTGATCGAGGCGTTGAAAAACACCTTGGAGAAAGACGAAGAAGGCGAGATGACCGTCGAGGACGCCATCGGCAAACTCGTCCTGCGCGACATGCTGGAACGTCAGCAGGAAGAGGAAGACGGCGCCGAAGGTGTGCAGATGATGACCTTGCACGCCTCCAAAGGGCTGGAATTCCCTTACGTGTTCATCATGGGCATGGAAGAGGAAATCCTCCCGCACCGCTCCAGCATCGAAGCCGACACCATCGAAGAAGAACGCCGCCTGGCCTACGTCGGCATTACCCGCGCACGTCAGACCCTGGCCTTCACCTTCGCGGCCAAGCGCAAGCAGTACGGCGAGATCATCGACTGCGCGCCCAGCCGCTTCCTCGATGAACTGCCGCCGGACGACCTGGCCTGGGAAGGCACCGACGACACGCCGGTAGAAGTCAAAGCCGTTCGCGGCAATACCGCATTGGCCGATATACGGGCGATGTTAAAGCGCTAGAATTGAGCACTTTTTAACCGACACCTTTTGACAAACTAGGCGCACATGGCGCCAGTAGAGGAACGCTTCATGGAAGCACTGCACCAGAAAATTCGCGAACAAGGCATTGTGCTTTCCGATCAGGTCCTGAAGGTCGACGCCTTTTTGAACCACCAGATCGACCCGGCGCTGATGAAACTGATCGGCGACGAGTTCGCTGCGCTGTTCAAGGACTCGGGCATCACCAAGATCGTCACCATCGAAGCCTCGGGCATCGCTCCGGCGATCATGACCGGCCTGAACCTGGGCGTACCGGTGATTTTCGCGCGTAAGCATCAGTCTCTGACCCTGACCGAAAACCTGCTGTCGGCGACCGTTTACTCGTTCACCAAACAGACCGAAAGCACCGTGGCGATCTCCCCGCGCCACCTGACCAGCAGCGACCGCGTGCTGATCATCGATGACTTTTTGGCCAACGGTAAGGCGTCCCAGGCGCTGATCTCGATCATCAAACAGGCCGGCGCGACCGTGGCCGGTCTGGGCATCGTGATCGAGAAGTCGTTCCAGGGTGGACGTGCGGAACTGGATGCGCAGGGTTATCGCGTTGAATCGTTGGCTCGCGTTAAGTCGCTGGCCGGCGGTGTCGTGACCTTTATCGAATAACGCCACACCATTTGCCGCGTTATCCCCAATATTGGACTATGCCGCAAACCCTGTAGGAGCCGGCTTGCCGGCGATGAGGCCCTAACATCCAACATCTACGTTGACTGTTACGCCGCTATCGCCGGCAAGCCGGCTCCTACAGTTGTTTTGGGTTGGCTGTTATTGCGCGGTGGCCTTGAGGCCGGTGAGCAGCAGCCGCTGAAACAGGTCCTCTTTCAGCCCTTCCGGGTTGGTCAGTTGCATGCGCTCCAGATGCTCGGGAAACGCTGCCGGCTCCGGCGCATCCAGCGCCGCCTTGCCCAACTCCAGAATCTCCGTCAGCTTGAACTTGCTCTTCAACCAGTTCAGCGCCCGCAACAAATCCCGCTCCTGCGCGGTGAAATCACTCCCCAGCGGATACTCCGGAAACAACTGCGGATGCCGCGCCTGAATCGCCTGTAAACGTTCTGGTCGGTTGTCGGCAAAACGCGGATCGAGACGAAAATTCTTCGGCAGTTTCCCGGCACTCTGCGCCTGCTCGATCAACCCGGGCTGGAACCGTGAATCGCTGATGTTCAGCAACGCCTCGATCACCGCTGCATCGGTCTTGCCACGCAAATCCGCGATACCGTATTCAGTGACCACGATGTCCCGCAGATGCCGCGGGATCGTGCAATGGCCGTATTCCCAGACGATGTTGGAACTGACCTCCCCGCCCGATTCGCGCCAGCTTCGCAGCAGCAGAATCGAACGCGCGCCTTCCAGCGCATGGCCCTGGGCGACGAAATTGTATTGCCCACCGACGCCGCTGAGCACCCGCCCGTCTTCAAGCTGATCGGCCACGCCGGCCCCGAGCAACGTCATGGTGAATACGGTGTTGATGAAGCGCGCATCCAGGCGTTGCAAGCGTTTGAGTTCCTCCTGACCGTACAGCTCGTTGATGTAGCTGATACGGGTCATGTTGAATTCGAGTCGCTTGCTCTGGGGCAGCTCTCGAAGACGCTCGTAGAAACTGCGCGGCCCGAGGAAGAATCCGCCGTGCACCGAAATGCCGTCGGTTTGCGCCGCTTCATCCAGCGTGCCGGCATTCGCCTGTTGTTGGGTTGGCACATCGGGGTAGACCTTGCGCCGCACGATGCCGGCGTCGACCAGGACCAGCAGGCCGTTGACGAACATTTCGCTGCAACCGTAAAGGCCTTTGGCAAACGGTTCGACGCCGCCTTCGCGGCCGATCAATTGCGCCCACTGGCTCAGATTCACATCCGCCAGCAGTGCCTGGTAACCGGCGTTATCTGCCTGCCGCGCCAGCAACGCCGCCGTCAGCGCGTCGCCCATGGCGCCGATGCCGATCTGCAAGGTGCCGCCATCGCGGACCAGCGCGCTGGCGTGCAGGCCGATGAAATGGTCCTGGAAACCCACCGGCATGTTCGGCGTCGAGAACAGCGTGGTGTTGTCTTTCTCGTCGACCAGCAGGTCGAAAGTGTCGATGCCGATTTCCGCATCACCGGGCATGTACGGCAAGTCGTTGTGTACCTGACCCACGAGCAGGACTGTCTCCCCCGCCGCCCTGCGCTTGGCGATCATTGGAAACAGGTCGAGGGTGATGTCCGGGTTGCAACTCAGGCTCAGGCGATCAGGGTGTTCGGAGTGGCTGGCCACCAGTTGCGCGACCAGGTTCAAACCGGCCGCGTTGATGTCCCGCGCGGCGTGGCTGTAGTTGCTGCTCACGTAGTCCTGCTGGGCGGATTCGCTATGAAGCAGGCTGCCGGGCTGCATGAAAAACTGCTGAATATGGATGTTGGGCGGCAGGCTGTCCTTGCGCAGGCCCGCGAGGAAATCCAGCTCCGGATAATCGCCGAATACCCGCTCGATGAAGGGTTCGAGGAAGCGCTTCTGCAAGCCGTCGCCCAATGCAGGACGGCCCAGGCACAGCGCGGTGTAGATCGTCAGCTTGCGCTCGGGCAATTGCGCAACGCGTTGATACAGCGCGTTGACGAAGTGGTTGGGTTTGCCCAGACCGAGGGGCAGGCCCATGTGGATATGCGCCGGCAACCGCGCCAGCACCTCATCGACCGCTTGCTCGATAGAACACAGCTGCACCATCTGATCCTCCCTTACATTCCATGAACTGGGGTTGGACCGAGCTTGCCGGGTCTTTGCTGCAATGAACAGCCTTAGCCACTGAATCGCACGCTATCACTGTAGGAGCGAGCCCGCTCGCGATGGTCGTTAACGATAACACTGGGAACCTGACACCCCGCGGCGCCTGTACGTTCTTCGCGAGCAAGCTCGCTCCTACAGTAATCAGCAGCGTGTATAAAAATTGCGGGCACAAAAAAGCCGCCCGGAGGCGGCTTTTTCGCTAACGATGCGGGCGTGTTACAGGCCGGACATCTCTTTGATGGCGCCCTTCAGCTCGTCGTCGGAGCAGTCGGCGCAGGTGCCTTTAGGCGGCATCGCATTGATACCGGTAATGGCTTTGGCCAGGATGCCGTCGAGGCCGCCCTGGTGATCGGCGCGTTCTTTCCAGGCAGCCTTGTCGCCGATTTTCGGCGCGCCCAACAGGCCGGTGCCGTGGCAAGCATTGCAATGTTTTGCAATCACGTCTTTAGGTGCCTTGGCACCGCCACCGCCGCCAGAAGCAGCAGCGACTTCCATCCCCTTGCACTCTTGACCCTGAACACAAACTTGGCCAACTGGATCAAGGCGTTTTGCAATATCGTCATTCGTCGCAGCTTGA
Organism: Pseudomonas sp. BF-RE-25; assembly: GCF_019956105.1. Classification (NCBI taxonomy): domain Bacteria; kingdom Pseudomonadati; phylum Pseudomonadota; class Gammaproteobacteria; order Pseudomonadales; family Pseudomonadaceae; genus Pseudomonas; species Pseudomonas sp. BF-RE-25. Next base: position 9,961 of record NZ_JAHBDB010000078.1, on the reverse strand, counting down.
GCGCTGACAGCCCAAAGGGCCAATACGGTTGCTGGTGCAGCCAGCATTTTCATAATTAGGTTCACGCGTTCACCCTCAATGGTGGCTAGTCACGCCTACGGCCACGGTTCGCAGGCGGGCGCAAGTATAGCGGTAAGCCCGCCGCACTGAAACAACCCCAAAGTCGAAGGGGTCTTGTTGCGCCGCGGAAAAACCCTTTGGGTGCCGCTGCCGTGCTGGCAGGACGCCTCTTCTCTTAGAAATTCGCTGGCGTGGCTGCGCTGATTAGTCGCGCCGGCGCGTCGAACGGATTACGGAAACGGTGCGGCTTGGTACTTTCAAAGTAGTAGCTATCACCGGCTTCGAGCACAAAAGTTTCCAGCCCGACCACCAGCTCCAGACGCCCTTCCACCAGAATCCCGGTTTCCTCGCCCTCATGGGTGAGCATCTCGTCACCGGTGTCGGCGCCTGGCGGGTAGATTTCATTGAGGAAGGCAATGGCGCGGCTCGGGTGAGCCCGGCCGACCAGTTTCATGGTCACTGCGCCATCGGAAATATCGATCAGCTCGTTAGCCTTGTAGACGATCTGAGTCGGTTTTTCCTGCAGGATCTCTTCGGAAAAGAACTCGACCATCGACATGGGAATCCCGCCCAGAACCTTGCGCAGCGAACTGATCGAGGGGCTGACGCTGTTCTTCTCGATCATCGAAATGGTGCTGTTGGTGACGCCCGCGCGTTTGGCGAGTTCACGCTGCGAAAGACCTTTGAGCTTACGGATGGATTGCAGTCGTTCACCGACGTCCAAGCTTGCGCCTCCAGGATTCAGGTTGTAGGAATATGAGCGTTATCATGGCGACAGCGTTCAGTATTTACAACACTTTGGCCTGAATCCTGTTCGGCGAAGCGACTTCCGGTCCGCGCGGTTCGGGTCAAGCCCCGGAATAGAGCAGCGGAACCCGGCGCAGGTTGCAGAAGATCTGATAGGGAATCGTGTCCGCGGCTTCCGCCACGGTGCTGGCCAGCACGTTTTTGCCCCACAACTCGACGGTCGAACCGAGGCCGGCTTGCGGTACATCGGTCAGATCGATGCAGAGCATGTCCATCGACACCCGGCCGATCAACTGGCTGAGTTGCCCGGCGACCATCACCGGCGTACCGGTCGGTGCGTGACGCGGATAGCCATCGGCATAACCCATCGCCACCACGCCAACGCGCATCGGCTTCTGGGTGATGAACCTGGCGCCGTAACCGATCGGCTCGCCGGCCGGCAGCTCCTGCACGCAAATCACTTTCGATTCCAGGGTCATCACCGGTTGCAGGCGCGAGGCCACGGCGTTGGCTTCTTCGAAAGGCGTGGCGCCATAGAGCATGATGCCCGGACGCACCCAGTCACTCGGGATCTGCGGCCAACCGAGCACTGCCGGCGAGTTGCGCAGGCTGACCTCGGCAGACAAACCCTGACGGGCCGCTTCAAACACCGCCACCTGCTCGGCACTGGCTTGACTGTGCAGCTCATCGGCGCGGGCGAAGTGGCTCATCAACACCACTTTCGCGACCTTGCCGCTGGCCAGCAGCCGTTGATAGGCCGATTGGTAATCCTTTGGTTGCAGACCGACCCGGTGCATGCCCGAATCAAGCTTGAGCCAGACAGTGATCGGCTTGCTCAGCGCGGCTTTTTCGATGGCTTCAAGTTGCCACAGCGAATGCACCACGCACCAGAAATCATGCTCGACGATCAGCGCCAGCTCGTCGGCTTCGAAAAAACCTTCCAGCAACAACACCGGCGCGCGAATGCCGGCGGCGCGCAGTTCCAGTGCTTCTTCAATGCACGCCACGGCAAACCCGTCCGCCTCGGCTTCCAGCGCCTGGGCGCAACGCACCGCGCCATGGCCGTAGGCATCCGCCTTGATCACCGCGAGGGCCTTGGCCCCGGTGAGTTCACGGGCGATCTGAAAGTTGTGACGCAGGGCTTGAAGGTCGATCAGGGCACGGGCTGGACGCATGGCGGCAGGGCTTCTAGGCAGTCATGGGAATAAAAACCGGCGCTGGCTGACGGCGTGAACCGCCAACAGCACCGGGAGAGGGATCTTTCTGACAGGCTTACGGCAGAGCGGCTACAACCGACAGCTCGATCAGGATTTCCGGTTCGCACAGCTTCGACTCAACGGTCGCACGGGCCGGGGCGACGCCTTTTGGCAGCCACTTGTCCCACACCGCGTTCATGCCTTCGAAGTGCGCGTCGATGTCTTTCAGGTAAATCGTCACCGACAGCAAATGATGCTTGTCGGTACCCGCCATATCCAGCAAACGCTCGATATTGGCGAGGGTTTCGCGAGTCTGCTGTTCAATCCCGGCGCTCAGGTCGTCGCCGACCTGCCCTGCCAAATACACCGTACCGTTGTGAGCGACGATCTGACTCATGCGCTCATTGGTGAGCTGGCGCTGGATTGCCATGTTTTGCGGGCTCCTGGACTTTGCTGCCATAACGGGAAATATCGAGGCCTTCTGCACTGATCTGTGGCGTTTTCTTCGCCATCAGGTCGGCCAGCAAGCGACCGGAGCCGCATGCCATGGTCCAGCCGAGGGTGCCGTGACCGGTGTTCAGGAACAGGTTGCTGAACGGCGTTGCACCCACAATCGGCGTGCCGTCCGGCGTGGTCGGACGCAGACCGGTCCAGAAACTTGCCTGGGCCAGATCGCCGCCCTGAGGATAAAGGTCGTTGACGATCATCTCCAGGGTTTCGCGCCGACGCGGGTTCAGCGACAGGTCAAAACCGGCAATTTCAGCCATGCCGCCGACGCGGATGCGGTTGTCGAAACGGGTGATCGCGACCTTGTAGGTCTCGTCGAGAATGGTCGACGTCGGGGCCATCGCCGGGTTGGTGATCGGCACGGTCAGGGAGTAACCCTTGAGCGGGTAAACCGGTGCCTTGATGCCCAGCGGCTTGAGCAACTGCGGCGAGTAGCTGCCGAGTGCCAATACGTAGCGGTCAGCGGTTTCCAGCTTGCCGTCGATCCACACACCGTTGATGCGATCACCGGCGTAGTCGAGCTTCTGAATGTCTTGGCCGAAGCGGAATTCCACACCCAGTTTCACAGCCATTTCGGCCAGGCGGCTGGTGAACATCTGGCAATCGCCGGTCTGGTCGTTCGGCAGGCGCAGGGCACCGGCGAGGATATCGGTCACGCTGGCCAGCGCCGGTTCAACGCGAGCAATGCCGGCACGGTCGAGCAGTTCGAACGGCACGCCGGACTCTTTCAGTACGGCGATGTCTTTCGCGGCGCCGTCGAGTTGAGCCTGGGTGCGGAACAATTGAGTAGTACCGAGGCTGCGGCCTTCGTAGGCAATGCCGGTTTCGGCGCGCAGTTCGTCGAGGCAGTCACGGCTGTACTCGGACAGACGGACCATGCGCTCCTTGTTCACCGCATAACGGCTGGCGGTACAGTTGCGCAGCATCTGCGCCATCCACAGGTATTGGTCGATGTCGGCAGTGGCCTTGATCGCCAGCGGTGCGTGGCGCTGCAACAGCCACTTGATGGCCTTGAGCGGCACACCCGGCGCGGCCCACGGCGAGGCATAACCCGGCGAAACCTGCCCGGCGTTGGCGAAACTGGTCTCCATGGCCGCAGCCGGCTGACGGTCCACCACCACCACTTCGAACCCGGCACGCGCCAGATAATAAGCACTGGTGGTACCGATGACGCCGCTACCCAAGACCATAACGCGCATTTTCATATCCCTCATCGCGGCGTGCCGCTGACGTTTGTAGAACAGACCGTAGATGTGGGCAGTTTAAAAAAGATTAGCCAGTGCATTTCACTATATAAGCACCTATATTTGGCGACAATTCTCGGCAAAAACGCTTTTCACGGAGGCGCATCCCCTATGCGTACCAACACTCAGACCAAACGTGAGCTGGACAAGATCGACCGCAACATCCTGCGGATCCTGCAAGCGGACGGGCGTATCTCCTTCACGGAGCTTGGGGAAAAGGTCGGGCTCTCGACCACGCCCTGCACCGAGCGGGTCCGGCGCCTTGAGCGCGAAGGGATCATCATGGGCTACAACGCCCGGCTGAACCCGCAGCACCTCAAGGGTAGTCTGCTGGTGTTCGTCGAGATCAGCCTCGACTACAAATCCGGCGATACTTTCGAAGAGTTCCGACGCGCGGTGCTGAAACTGCCCCATGTGCTGGAATGCCATTTGGTGTCAGGGGATTTCGACTACCTGGTGAAGGCGCGGATCTCGGAGATGGCTTCTTATCGCAAGCTGCTGGGCGACATCCTGCTCAAGCTGCCGCATGTGCGGGAATCGAAGAGCTATATCGTGATGGAAGAGGTGAAGGAGAGTTTGAGTCTGCCGATTCCGGATTGAAGTTTTTTGCGGCGCTTGTAAGGGCCTCATCGCGAGCAGGCTCACTCCTACAGGGATTTGTGAGCGACATAGATCCCTGTAGGAGTGAGCCTGCTCGCGATTGAGGCGACTCGGTCTACCTAGACCAACACCTGCCGGGTGGAAGCCATGTACTCATGAATCTGCTTCTCCACCCGCGGATGAATCAGCTCCACCGGCCCCCGCCCATTCGGGCACGGCAACGTCTTGGTGGTGCCGAACAACCGGCAAATCAGCGGTCGCTCGTCATACACCGTGCAGCCGTTGGGCCCCAAGTGCACACAGTTGAGCTCATCCATCGCCGCATCCTGCTCGGCGCGGGTCTTGCGCGGCAGGCGGGACATTTCTTCCGGCGAGGTGGTCACCGGCCCGCAGCAGTCATGGCAGCCGGGCACGCACTCGAACGAGGGAATCTGCTGTCGCAACGTGCGGATTTTCTGACTGTTGCAGCTCATCGAAACGGTGACCCAAAGCGGACTGGAGCGCGATTCTGACGCAAACGCGCCGATCCAGACAGCCACAACCGACCAGTGTTGCCCGCGCCGGAAGGTCCGGCTTATGCTCCGTCAAATTTTCTAGACACAAAAATCAGGATGATGCGCATGAATGCCCGTGCTCAGCACACCGCCTCTTATTACGCCGCCAGCAGCCTGCCGCAGCCCGATCATCCGGTGTTGAAAGGTGAGCTGGTAGCCGATGTGTGCGTGGTCGGCGGCGGGTTTTCCGGGCTGAACACCGCGCTTGAACTGGCGGAACGCGGCCTCAGCGTGGTGCTGCTCGAAGCGCACAAGATTGGCTGGGGCGCCAGCGGCCGTAATGGTGGTCAGTTGATTCGTGGCGTCGGTCATGGGCTCGATCAGTTCGCCAACGTGATCGGCACGGACGGCGTGCGTCAGATGAAACTCATGGGCCTGGAAGCCGTGGAAATCGTCCGACAGCGCATCGAGCGTTTTCAGATCCCTTGCGACCTGACGTGGGGTTACTGCGATCTCGCCAACAAACCCCGCGACCTGGAAGGTTTCGCCGAAGACGCCGAAGAACTGCGCGACCTCGGCTACCGCTACGAAACCCGATTGCTGCAAGCCCATGAGATGCACAGCGTGGTGGGTTCCGATCGCTACGTCGGCGGCCTGATCGACATGGGTTCGGGCCATTTGCACCCACTGAATCTGGCATTGGGCGAAGCCGCCGCCGCGCAGCAACTGGGCGCCAGACTGTTTGAGCAATCGGCAGTGACCCGCATTGATTACGGCCCGGAGGTGAAGGTCCATACGGCTCAAGGATCGGTTCGCGCAAAAACCCTGGTGCTGGGCTGCAACGCCTACCTCAACCAACTCAACCCCGAACTCAGCGGCAAGGTGTTGCCCGCCGGCAGCTACATCATCGCCACCGAACCCTTGAGCGAAGAACAGGCACATGAACTGCTGCCGCAGAACATGGCGGTATGTGATCAGCGGGTGGCGCTGGATTACTACCGGCTCTCGGCGGATCGTCGCTTGCTGTTTGGCGGTGCGTGCCACTATTCAGGTCGCGACCCCAAAGACATCGCTGCGTACATGCGACCGAAGATGCTTGAGGTGTTCCCGCAACTGGCTGGCGCGAGGATTGATTATCAGTGGGGCGGGATGATCGGCATTGGCGCAAACCGATTACCGCAGATCGGTCGACTCAAGGACCAGCCGAACGTGTATTACGCCCAGGCCTACTCAGGTCACGGCGTGAATGCCACGCATCTGGCGGGCAAGTTGCTGGCCGAAGCGATTAACGGGCAGCAGGGTGGCGGGTTCGATCTGTTTGCCAAGGTGCCGCACATTACTTTCCCCGGCGGGAAGCATTTGCGCTCGCCGTTGTTGGCGTTGGGAATGTTGTGGCATCGGCTTAGAGAGTTGGTCTGAGGGATTTGTGGCGTCGGTGATGACGTCTTCGCGGGCAAGCCTCGCTCCTACAGTTGAACGCACATCCTGTAGGAGCGAGGCTTGCCCGCGAATGGATCTAATGAACACCACAAACTTCAGATCCGCCAGAAAGGCTTAAGCCCCTCCTCCCGTGCCTGTTCCCGGCTCAACCCGACATCCCGCAATTGCTCCGGCGTCAGCTCCAGCAACGCCTTGCGCGTGTGCAGACGATGCCAGAACAGACTCCAGCGACTCAGGCCCGACGGTGCGTTGCGCATCAACGCCTCGCGCGTACCGTTGATTTGCCCTGCCGCCAGTTCCTGACTGCGTAACGTCAGCCGCACATCGCTCAAGCCGTTCATTTTGATTGCTCCTGTTTACTTGGGTAGCCAGAGCTTTCATGATGCGCGGACGGCGAAAAGCATTACAGATTCAACCAGCCTGTATTAACTCCATACAGATTTGGCGTTTTAACCTCTGAATTACAATTTTTTGCCTGATCTGTACTGGTCAACCGAATCACTCACACCGAGACTGCGCCATGACCCTTTACGTCAACCTCGCCGAATTGCTCGGCACGCGGATCGAACAGGGCTTCTATCGCCCCGGCGACCGGCTGCCGTCGGTGCGGGCATTGAGCGTCGAACACGGGGTCAGCCTGAGCACGGTGCAGCAGGCCTATCGAGTGCTGGAAGACAGCGGCCTGGCGATGCCGAAACCCAAGTCCGGCTACTTCGTCCCGGCCAGCCGCGACTTGCCGGAACTGCCAGCGATTGGCCGTCCGGCGCAACGTCCTGTGGATATCTCGCAGTGGGACCAGGTGCTGGAACTGATCCGCGCTGTGCCACGCAAAGACGTGGTGCAACTGGGTCGCGGCATGCCGGACATCACCACGCCAACCATGAAACCGTTGCTGCGCAACCTCGCGCGCATCAGTCGACGGCAGGACATGCCCGGCCTGTATTACGACAACATCCATGGCACCCTCGAACTGCGTGAGCAAATCGCCCGCCTGATGCTCGACTCCGGCTGCCAACTGACGGCCAACGACCTGGTGATCACCACCGGCTGCCACGAAGCGCTGTCCACCAGCATTCGCTCCATCTGTGAACCGGGCGACATCGTCGCGGTGGATTCGCCGAGCTTTCACGGCGCCATGCAGACGCTCAAGGGCTTGAACATGAAAGCCCTGGAAATCCCCACCGACCCGCTGACCGGGATCAGCCTCGATGCACTGGAACTGGCCCTGGAGCAATGGCCGATCAAGGCCATACAGTTGACCCCCAACTGCAACAACCCGTTGGGCTACATCATGCCGGAATCGCGCAAACGCGCGTTGTTGACGCTTGCACAGCGGTTCGACGTGGCGATCATCGAGGACGATGTGTATGGCGAACTGGCCTACAACTACCCGCGACCGCGCACGATCAAATCCTTCGACGAAGACGGCCGCGTCCTGCTCTGCAGTTCCTTCTCCAAGACCCTCGCTCCAGGCCTGCGCATCGGCTGGGTTGCACCGGGCCGCTATCTGGAGCGGGTGCTGCACATGAAATACATCAGCACCGGCAGCACAGCGCCGCAACCGCAGATCGCCATCGCCGAATTCCTCAAGGCCGGTCACTTCGAGCCTCATTTGCGGCGGGTGCGCACACAATACCAGCGCAATCGCGACATCATGATCGATTGGGTCAGCCGCTATTTTCCCGCCGGCACCCGCGCCAGTCGGCCGCAAGGCAGTTTCATGCTCTGGGTCGAACTGCCCGATGGCTTCGACACCCTGAAACTGAACCGCGCCCTGCATGACCAAGGCGTACAGATTGCCGTCGGCAGCATCTTTTCGCCCTCGGGCAAATACCGCAATTGCCTGCGGATGAACTACGCTGCCAAGCCAACACCACAGATCGAAGACGCAGTGCGCAAGGTCGGCGCGGCGGCAATCAAACTGCTGGCGGAAAATGAGAACTTCACCGACTGACCTTTAGCCGAGATCCAGCGTCCATATGTCGACAACTGCCGCCAATCGGACCGATCCCACGTGAGAGTCAGACAGCCCCTACTCGCTCTGCTGCTACTCGCCTCGCTCCTGGGCGGTTGCGCCAGTCTCGATGTTCAACGCGAACCGAGCCAGGCGCTGCCCGCCAGCGACTCGGCATTCGGTCGATCAATCCAGGCCCAGGCCGCGCCCCACGAGGGCAAGTCCGGCTTTCGGCTGCTGTCCAATAGCGGCGAAGCGTTCATGGCCCGTGCCGAGCTGATCCGCAACGCCCAAAGCAGCCTCGACTTGCAGTACTACATCGTCCATGACGGCATTAGCACACGGATGCTGGTGGACGAATTGCTCAAGGCTGCCGACCGTGGCGTACGCGTGAGAATCCTGCTCGACGACACCACCAGCGATGGCCTCGACTGGATCATCGCCACGCTGGCGGCGCACCCGCAGATCCAGATCCGCCTGTTCAACCCGCTGCACCTGGGCCGTAGCACCGGCGTAACGCGGACCATGGGCCGGCTGTTCAACCTGTCGCTGCAACACCGGCGCATGCACAACAAACTGTGGCTGGCGGACAACAGCGCCGCCATCGTTGGCGGGCGTAACCTGGGGGACGAGTATTTCGATGCCGAGCCCAACCTGAATTTCACCGACATCGACATGCTCGGCGTCGGGCCGGTCGCCGAGCAGTTGGGCCACAGCTTTGATCAGTATTGGAACAGTGCGCTGAGCAAGCCGATCGATGAATTCCTGTCGAGCCGACCGACGCAAAAGGACCTGCAAAACACCCGCACGCGCCTGGAAGAATCACTGGAAGAGACGCGCAAACAGAATCACGCGCTGTATCAACAATTGATGACTTACACCACAAACCCCCGCATGGACATCTGGCGCCGGGAGCTGATCTGGGCCTGGAACCAGGCGTTGTGGGACGCACCGAGCAAGGTTTTGGCAGACGGCGAACCCGACCCGCAATTGCTGCTGACCACGCAGTTGGCGCCTCAGCTGAACGGGGTCAGCAAAGAGCTGATCATGATCTCGGCTTACTTCGTACCGGGCCAGCCAGGGCTGGTTTACCTGACTGGCCGCGCCGATGCCGGGGTCTCTGTCAGCCTGCTGACCAACTCGCTGGAAGCCACCGATGTACCGGCGGTGCACGGCGGTTATGCGCCCTATCGCCGGGCATTGCTGGAACATGGCGTGAAGTTGTACGAATTGCGTCGCCAGCCCGGCGAAGGCGGCGGCAGCGGGCCGCATATTTTCTACAGCAAGCCATACCGGGGTTCCGATTCGAGTCTGCACAGCAAAGCGATGATCTTCGACCAGCAGAAATCCTTCATCGGCTCGTTCAACTTCGACCCGCGCTCGCTACTGTGGAACACCGAGGTCGGGGTGCTGGTAGACAGCCCCGAACTCGCTGTCTATGTGCGCAAGGCGGCGCTGGAAGGTATGGCGCCGCCTCTGAGTTATGAGGTGAAACTGGAAGACGAGCGGATCGTCTGGGTGACTGAAGACGACGGCAAAATGCACACATTGACCGATGAACCGGGAAGCTGGTGGCGCCATTTCAATGCATGGATGAGCACCGCCGTGGGACTGGAGAAAATGCTCTAACCCACAATAAAAAACCCCTGTAGGAGCGAGCCTGCTCGCGATGGTGTGTCAGCCACACAGGTTTGGCTGACACACCATCGCGAGCAGGCT